>NZ_DASTRI010000062.1:0-17867 GCF_035761305.1 Chitinophaga sp.
GGAGGAATGCAAACTGCAAACATAACTAATTTAAAGATTTTAGCGCGCATTACCCGGCTGCCGGTGTATGGGCGATTTTTCCATGATGTTTTTTATTAATTTTAATAATTTTACATATTAATTTTTATATATTTACATCAATTTTTCACCCTATTCCTTTAGCATGAAAAGATTGTTACTACTGATTGCATGCTCATGTCTTGCATTTTCCGGATTAAAGGCGCAGAATTTTGACTTCAAAATTAAGGCTACCGACACGATTGGCTGCGCGCCGAAGAAGATTACATTTGATGTGAAGGCATCTTCCGAACTGTCTGTGATTGACTGGCTTTGGGAGTTTGGCGATGGCGGCACCGCTTCAGGTCCGCAACCCACACATACCTTTAATACACCGGGACACTATGTAGTACGGTTAACCATGGTAGTGCCAACCGGCGCTACATCCATGAAAGTGTTCAGCTACCAGGAAATAGATATTTTACCGATACTGGACCTGGGTGTGCAGCACCCTTTGTGCCAGAACTATTGTCCTATTATCCGCAATGAGGCAATGGCGCAGGGGCACCACGACCCGGGATGGTACTTGTGGTCAACCGGCGATACTACCAGCACGCTGCGCGCCTGCAGCCCCGGAACCTACTCTGTAACCTATAACGTATGCGGCCAAACGATAACCGATACCACAGTGGTGATAGGCCGTGTAAGCGAAACCATGGCCAACATTTCCTACACCTGGCTGTGTGCCCGGCAGGTAAACCTGTCTGTAGTGCCGGCCTATGAGAACGTGCCTTACCGCCTGTGGCTGAACTGGGGGGATAATACCTCTCAAACCCTGGTAGATAAGGACCGCCATGAATTGCTGTTTGATCATGAATACGCCGTTTCAGGCGATTATACAATAGAGGTGCACATGGAATACCAGAACAGCTGTGCTGATATTGTGACCCGCAAGGTAACCGTGCGCCAGTAAGGGGGGCAACCTATGCCAACATAAAGTTTGAGTGAAAGGGAAAGGTGAAACGACCGTCGTTTCACCTTTCTGCTTTTTGGCTGATGATAGTAATGGCTGTTGACTTATTAATTATTTGTGTAATTTAGCCCCCTCATTAGGACAATATAATCCCGATTTTCTCACCTATACCTTGAATATGAAGCGATTTTTACTATTGTTTGTTTTACTGGCAGGCCGGATGGTGCTGTTTGGGCAGGTAAATTTTACCTATGATAATATGATGGGCTGCGGCCCGATGACGGTCTCCTTCCAGGGCCATGTAGCAGATTCAATCACCGTTAGCTCCAGGATCTGGTATTTTGGAGACGGCGATAGCTCCCTCCTGCAAAATCCGGTGCATGTATATACGACACCAGGAAATTATACCGTGTATCTGCATATCTGGTACGAGTCAAATGGTGTAGTAAAATATGCCTCCGCATCAAAAAGCGGGTTCACTGTAATAGCGCCGAAACTGGATATTGGTAAAGATTACCTGGTATGTACAGCAATAGACCCTGATAATAAGATCACAATTAAAAATAAGCTGGCGCCCGCTGGCGATACTGCATGGGCCAGCTACCATTGGTCTACCGGCGATACCACGCCTGCAATCAGTGTAAATACGCCCCAAACCTACTATGTGAGCTACAATGCCTGCGGAGAAACTTTAGAAGACAGCACAAATGTTTATGTATCAAGCAGTCCTATGCAGTTGGGAATAACATCGGCCGGCTGGACAAATGAAGACTATAGGGTGGCTGTGTCAGCAAATATCCCGTTTAACAGAAAGGCTATAAAGGGGTATTATGTGAATTGGGGCGACGGGTATACCCAATACTGGGACGCAAATGATGTAACCGATTATACCCAGTTCATTAGACATTATAGCTATCCGCAAAAAGACACTTATCATATTGTTCTCTCAACGTCGCTGAAAGAGCCCAATGGTTATTGTGATACCACTGCCCGGTACGACCAGGTAGTGCAACCATCCCTGGTTAAAAAACCGGATTGGAGTAATAAAGATACAGTTATCACCAGCGGGGATACACTTTTGGTAGATGCGGGTAATGCCAGTGGCTACACCTCTTACAAGTGGTTTAAGAATGGAGAGGGACCAACCGGAGATACAGGCCGCATTAAAAAAATCACTGAGCCGGGCCGGTATTGGGTATTAATAACTATGCTGGGAGATGTAAGAACAGACACTATCTCTGTACAGGTAAAAGAGCCGACAAAACCCAAGGCACATATTGGTTTTGTTAACAGCGTTTGTAACAACGTTTGGCTTGCCGACAGCAGTACCGTAACCGGCGCGGAAATTGTTTACCGCTTTTGGTCCTTTGGGGATTATTCATATTCCAGTACGGTAGTTAACCCCACACACGTATATACAAAAAACGGCAGCTATGAAGTAAGGCTGGTTGTAACCAATAACCTGGGAGAAACAGACACTGCGTACCGGGTTATTGATATGCAGGCAAACCCTGAAGCAAAATTAGGACCTGACACTACCATTAACCAGGGAAGCATAACACTCGGCACCGGCAATTCGCCTGGCTCGGACTTCTCCTACCGCTGGTCTACGGGCGATACTTCCCGTACTATAACAGTGGATCGCGGAGGTGTTTACTGGGTAAGAGTAAGCGCCAGCCAGTGCGGGACAGATGCGGTTGCGTATGATACCATACAGGTATTTCCCCTTGATACGGTGCCTGTAGTGTGGATGGATGCAGGAGCAACTTTTAAAAGAGTAGGATGTTCAACGTACCAGTTTACAGATACAACAAAGGTGAGAGGCGGGCATGTTACAAGTTGGGAATGGACCTTTAGCGATGGTACAGTAGACAGCACTCAAAACCCGGTCCATACTTTTAGCGCTGCGCAGGCAGCTAATTATGCAACGCTCAAGGTAAAGAGCGATTTTGGAGATTCAGCCTTTGTTTACTATACGCTATGGGTTTTTACAACTCCATATGTATCGCTTGATACTTCAGATTTTGTTGAATTAAAGCCGGAAGGAACAGCGTTGGGAAGGTACGTTTTGGGGCCTGAATACAGTTATCAGTATTTATGGTCTACCGGCGATACCACGCACACCATTATCGCTAAGCAGCCGGGAACTTATTGGCTGAAGGTAACAGATAATTTATGTGGCGGCACAAGCGGTACCGACACGATGCATGTGGTAGGTAACAACAATATGAGTGCTGCATTTAATATGGATAGTATTAAATGCAATGGGGTGTATTTCAGTGACCGGAGTACATTTGCTTCATTCCCTATCGTAAAATGGGAATGGGATTTTGGTGATGGCACTAAGGACACCGTACCAAACCCCATACATAAATATGCGGGTAATGGAGCCTACAACATTTCATTGAAGGTAACCAGCAGCAGTGGGTATCAGGATAGTACCACATCGGAACGCAGACTGCAGATATTACCGGCGCTGAACCTCGGTAACGATACAACACTGGCCCCGGGAGATAGTCTGATGCTTAATGCAGAAAAACCTGAAGCCAGCTGGTTCTCAACCTATCTCTGGTCTACAGGTCAAACAATACCTTACATATATGTAAAAGCACCGGGCACGTACTGGGTAACACTTGCATCCTGCGATGTGGTGCTTTCAGACACCATTGTAATTTCATCAACAATTCCCGATACTTTATCGCGCCCCAACGCCCAATTCACGGCCAACAAGCTCCAGTGCGCCACGGTGCAATTCACCGATGAAAGCACTACACCGGCAGGTACTACTATTACCTACCGCCAATGGAACTTTGGCGATAACACTACCGATACGGCTATTAACCCGCTGCATACCTATAGCCAGCGGGGTACTTATGCCATAAGCCTGCTGGTGGAGAACAGCAACGGTGAGCGGGACACCGCATTCACAACCGTTTACTTTTCACCCATAGCAGTAAACCTGGGCGCCGATACTACACTCGCCGCCGGCGATTCACTGGCGCTGGATGCCCGCAGGCCGGAAAAGCTAAGCGATGCTACCTACCTGTGGTCTACCGGAGATACTACTCCTGTTAAAATAGTATTTACACCCGGCAATTACTGGGTAAATGTTACTTCCTGCGGTACTACCGTAACAGATACCATTCATATATCATTAACCGGTACGCCACCACCTGATACCGGTTTCCTGGAAGCCGGTTTGGCCATTTGGCAAACAGCCTGCCGTACTTACCAGTTTACAGATACCAGCAAGGTAACAGCTGGTTATATCAGCCGCCGGATATGGCAGTTTGGGGATAATACTACCGATACCCTGCAAAACCCGGTGCACATCTATGGCCAATCAGGTACCTATATAGTAAAACTGTTGGTAGAGGATAATGTAGGGCAGCAGGATAGTACTTCCGCAATACTTACAATCAATAGCGTACCGGTAGTGAATTTAGGACCGGACATTGATACCCTTCATCCCGGCGGCTTCGTTCAGCTGAATGCTTTTTATCCGGCAGCAGTTAACTATAGCTTCCAATGGTCTACCGGCGATACCACTCAAAGCATTACCGTTATGCAACCAGGTACTTATGCACTAAAGGTTACAGACAGATGGTGCGGCACCAGCGCTGCAGATACTATTATCATAAGCGCAGCCATACCGGCAGAAAACCCGGCCGACATTGGCACTACCACTACGGTAAACGCCAGCGACAGTCTTACTGTGACCGCGAGCTTTGATCATAGCTTTAACAACAACAACATATTTACCATACAGCTGCTGCAGGGTACCAGTACCGGCGGTAAAAAAGCGGGCGAGCAGGAAGGGGAGGTAACTAATCTTGCCACCATTGCTGGTACAGATCCGCGTATAGCCGTAAAAGTTACTATACCTGATACTATTCCCTGCGGGCAGGATTACCATGTGCGTATTGTAAGCAGCTCACCGGCCGATACAACAGACTGGTCTGCAAAATTTGCCGTGGTAAATACGCCGGTAGCTGCTGTACAGCAACGGGGCGACAGCCTCTTTGCAAGCAAGGCGCTTACCTACCAGTGGTACTATAACGGCGCTGCCTTAACCGGCGCTACCGCTGCAGCTATACGCGCAAAGGTGAATGGACAGTACTATGTGGTAGTAAGCAATGGCGGCAGCTGCCGCAGCACATCTGCCACCGTAAATATGGTTATTACCGCTGTGCCGGATGTGAACCTGGGTGAGAATATAGTACGGGCGTTCCCCAACCCCACCGCCGGCCTGGTGTATATACGGTTCGAAAAACCGTTGTTAAAGCCCGTAAACGTTATTGTACACGATGCCCGGGGTAACACCATGTACCGCAAACAGGTAAAAGACCAGCTCACAGCAATTGACCTGGGTACCTTACCCAAAGGCGTTTACTACCTGGAGCTGGCCGGTTATGGCAAACAAAAAGCCATGCGTATTATTCTGCAATAGCCGTAGATTACTTATAACAGAAAGGTGAAAAGCAAACCAGCAACGGCTGCTTTTCACCTTTCTTTTTTACCTGTTATACTTCCCGCTTCCACTTCATTTTTTCCGTTATATTTGAATGCTCAAGCCAAACAATCTTATGTTATGACTAAAGAAGTATTTATAGTATCAACGGTTCGTACGCCTATTGGTGCATTAAATGGCTCCCTGGCCGCTGTACCGGCCACGCAGCTGGGCGCCATTGTTATAAAAGCCGCCCTGGAAAGGGCCGGTGTGGCCGCTGCAGCGGTGAACGAAGTGTACATGGGCAACGTAATCAGCGCCAATGTAGGCCAGGCGCCGGCTAACCAGGCCAGCATTTATGCCGGCATTCCTACCAATGTGCCCTGCACCACTGTTAATAAAGTATGCGCCTCCGGCATGAAAGCCATTATGTTAGGTGCGCAAAGCATTCTTTTGGGCGATAATGATATAGTAGTTGCCGGCGGTATGGAAAGCATGAGTAATATTCCTTACTACCTGGATAAGGCCCGCACCGGCTACCGCCTCGGCCACGGCACCCTGATAGACGGTATTCTCCGCGATGGCCTCTGGGACCCCTACAAAGACTTTCATATGGGCAATGCAGCTGAGATCTGCGCCAGCGAGTACAAGATCAGCCGGGAAGACCAGGACGCATACGCCATCAGCAGCTACAAGCGGGCCGCAGCAGCTTATGAAAAGGGATATTTTAAGAACGAAATTGTGCCGGTGGAAGTGCCCGGCAAGCAGGTAGTAACCGTTACGGAAGACGAAGACTATAAAAAGGTGAATTATGAGAAGATACCCGCCCTTAAGCCTACCTTTCAGAAAGAAGGCACCGTAACTGCGGCCAACGCTTCCAACATCAACGACGGCGCTGCTGCCGTGGTACTGGTAAGCGGCGAAAAATTGAAGGAGCTGGGATTAAAGCCCCTGGCAAAGATTATCAGCTTTGCCGATGCCTCCCAGGCGCCGGAATGGTTTACCACTACCCCCGTAAAGGCCATTAATAAAGCGCTGGCCAAAGCCAACATGAAAATAGGGGATATGGATTTTGCAGAGATCAATGAAGCATTTTCCTGCGTGGCGCTTGCCAACCAGAAAGACCTGGGCCTGCCGTCCGACAAGCTGAATGTATAGGGCGGAGCCGTTTCCCTGGGCCATCCTGTTGGCTGCAGCGGGGCGCGCATAGTGGTAACGTTGAATTCCATCCTGCACCAGCATGGCGGCCGTTACGGCGTAGCAGGCATATGCAACGGCGGAGGCGGCGCCAGCGCCATCATTATTGAAAAGGTATAAAAGGCAGCCGCATTAAACGTAAACGAAAGGCCCTGCGCCTTTCCAGGTAGCCGGCAGCGTATAAACTAAAATGCGGCAAGGCGGTATGCTTTGCTGCATTTGCGCCACTCCCTTCGCGCCTTAATTATTAATTATTAATTCTTCATTCTTAATTATTAATTATTGCAGCGCTATCGTTGTATCAAACCGCATCCTGTGCTGGTCAAAAGCCAGTATGCTGATTTTTACACTATCGCCCGATTTCTGCGCTGTTTGCAGGGCCTGGAGCGAATAATTTTTAGACACAACATCCGGGGTGGTCTTTTCAAAAAGCCCGTATTTATCCACCACCAGGTTATAGGTGGGGTAACGGGATAAAATGCCCATGTCCCTGGTTTCCAGCGTATAATCGTCGTCAATGGTGTAGCGGTGCACATTGCCGTCAAACAACAGGGCCACGCCTGCCATAATGGTGAAAATACGTAACGGCGGCAGCAGCACGCCAAACAGCAGTACAAAAGGAAACCCGAAAAAACATAGCAGGTATACCCATTTGCCGCTGGCATTCTGCGGCGTGAGCCCGTATAGTATTACGCCGGAACCGGCATACAGCGAGAAAAACACCCGTTCTGTATGAACGCCTTTAAAGCCATAGCCTCCCAGCATCATTAAAAGGCAAAGCACAGAAAAGAACAATAATACCAGGTGCGCGTACCATAACAGGCGCATGGCGTCTGCCGGGGCCTTCACCTTTTTTATTTTGCAGGAAACGGCCGTTAAAAAGCTCAGGGAAAGGATAGTAACGGTTATCATAGGATAGGTATTCCTCTACAATATATTAATTATTTTATATATTTTATTAGTATTTAAATAAATAACCCCGCCTGAAATCCTTTGCATTTTCATCAACAAACAATAATTTTGCCCCTGCCTTTTAATTAGGGCATTTAATCTTTTTAATCATTATACCAATAGCATGCGTCAGATAGCTTTCAGACAAGCCTTACGAGAAGCCCTGCAGGAAGAGATGCGCCGCGACGAGCGCGTATTCCTGATGGGAGAGGAAGTAGCCGAATACAATGGTGCCTATAAAGTGAGCCAGGGAATGCTGGATGAATTTGGGGCCAAAAGGGTAATTGATACCCCTATTGCTGAATTAGGCTTTGCTGCCATCGGCGTTGGTGCTGCTCAGAACGGCCTTCGTCCTGTAGTAGAATTCATGACCTGGAACTTTGCCGTACTGGCCCTGGACCAGATACTGAACACCGCTTCCAAAATGCTGGCCATGAGCGGCGGACAGGTGGGCTGTCCCATTGTTTTCCGCGGACCTAACGGTTCTGCCGGACAGCTGGGTGCACAGCACTCCACTGCTTTTGAAAGCTATTATGCCAACATTCCCGGTTTAAAAGTTGTTTCCGTTTCCAACCCATACGATGCCAAAGGTTTGCTGAAAGCCGCCATCCGCGATGATGATCCGGTAGTTTTCATGGAAAGTGAGGTAATGTACGGCGATATGGGCGAAGTGCCGGAAGAAGAATATATCATCCCTATTGGCAAGGCCGACATTAAACGCGCCGGTAAGGACGTAACCATCGTTTCCTTTAACAAAATGATGAAAGTGGCCCTGGGCGCCGCCGAAGAGCTGGCAAAGGAAGGCATTGAGGCAGAGGTAATTGACCTTCGCACCATTCGTCCGCTGGACTGGTTCACCATCCTGGAGTCTGTAAAGAAAACCAACCGCCTGGTGATTGTGGAAGAGCAATGGCCCTTCTCCAGCATTTCCTCAGAAATCTCTTACCGTATTCAGAAAGAAGGTTTCGACTACCTGGATGCTCCCATCCGCCGCATAACTGCGGCCGATGCGCCCATGCACTACGCTCCCAACCTGGTAAAGCTGTACCTGCCTGATATTGAGCGTACTGTGAAGCTGGTGAAGGAGGTGATGTATATGAAGAAGTAAGTAAATGTGCAGATATGCAAATGTGCAGATGAATGCAGCTGCTCGAAGTTATAACAGAAAAAGCCGGTTGCCTGGAAATATATCCGACAACCGGCTTTTGAATTTATTAATTACCATTTACTCATTCTTCATTAAACCCCCCCATGCCAGTACAGGCCACACCCGATAACACATTGCCCCTATATTATTCATTCTTCATTCTTAATTATTAATTACCCTCATGCAAACAAATCACTCGATAAATACCGGTCTCCCCGGTCGCAGATAATACAAACAATCACGCCTTTATCCAGCTCGCGCGACAGCCTTATAGCCGCAGCTACTGCGCCCCCGCTGCTCATACCGCAAAATACGGCCTCTTCCCGCGCCAGGCGCCGCGTTGTTTGACGGGCGTCTGCTTCAGATATATCCATAATACGGTCTACCCGCTCCCGTTCAAATATCTTTGGCAGGTAGGCCTCCGGCCATTTGCGGATGCCCGGTATTCTGGAGCCTTCTGTGGGCTGGCAGCCGACAATCTGCACCTGCGGGTTCTGCTCCTTCAGGTACCGCGATACGCCCATAATAGTGCCGGTGGTGCCCATAGCACTCACAAAATGTGTAACAGCGCCTTTGGTGTCGCGCCATATTTCGGGCCCGGTAGTGCGGTAGTGCATACCGTAGTTATCCGGGTTGGCAAACTGGTTCAGCATATGATAGCCGCCTTTGGCCACCTGTGCATGTGCATAATCAATAGCGCCTTCCATGGATTTTTCCTTGGGCGTAAGCACTACTTTGGCCCCATAGGCCTCCATGGTCAGCACGCGCTCGCGGGTAGCATCTTCCGGCATTACCAGCTCTATTTCCACGTTAAACAGGTTGGCTATCATGGCCAGCGCAATACCGGTGTTGCCGCTGGTGGCTTCTATCAGCTTAACGCCGGGTTTTAGCTCTCCGCGGTCCAGCGCGCCTTTGATCATACCATACGCGGCCCGGTCTTTTACGCTGCCGCCGGGATTGGTGCCTTCCATTTTGGCATATATGGTAACGTTAGGGTTTTCTGTCAGTTTTTTCAGTGAAACAAGCGGAGTGTTGCCTACCAGGTCAAGAATTGAATACATGGCTGTAGTTATAATTACGAATTAGTTAATTACGAATTACGAATTATGCGCACGAAGTGTTCATAAGTGCCATGGACAGTTAATATGCATGCACATAATTGTGAATTTAGAACAGCGGAGCATTATAAGCGGCATTGAAAGTACTTATGAATGCGGAGAATTGCAAATAGCGAAACGGAAAGCGTTCGGAAGCGCCATCTATGAATGAGGAATAACTATGAACGATTACCCGCTGGGTTATTTTTCACACTGCTGCTTCCACCACATTCATACTCCCGTCTGCCTTGTAATAGATGCGCGAAAAAGGCGCAATGCTTTTAATCAGCCATACATTGCCGCCAATTACACTATGGTGGCCAATTACCGTGTCGCCGCCCAGTATGGTGGCACCGGCGTATATTACTACGTGCTCCTCAATGGTAGGATGGCGCTTGCTTTTGGCCATGCTCTTGTCAATGCTTAAAGCGCCCAGGGTTACGCCCTGGTACAGTTTTACATGCGGGCCTATTACAGAGGTTTCGCCTATTACAATGCCGGTGCCGTGGTCTATACAAAAGTAAGGCGCTATGGTAGCAGCCGGGTGAATGTCAATACCCGTGCGGGCGTGCGCCAGCTCGGTTATCATGCGGGGCAGCAGCGGTATGTTCAGCTGTTGCAGCGCATGCGCAATGCGGTAAAAGGCAATGGCGTAAAACCCGGGGTACGCCCGTATTACTTCGTATAGGCATGTAGCTGCCGGGTCGCCCTGGTAAATGGCGGTGGCATCTTTCGTAAGATCATCGTAAATAGCGGGCACCTGCGCCATAAACTGGTGTGATAGCGCGGCAGCAGCATCCGGCAGCTGGGGCTGCATGGTATGCAAAAGGGCCTGCAGCTGCTGCTCCAGCTTTTGCGCATAAGGCGCCAGGTCGGCCGCTGCCATTACTTTACCCGTATGTTCTGGAAACAGCCAGTTCACCAGGTTACTGGCAAAATCACTGACCGCTGTGGTACAGGGGTATGGATTGGCCGCTGCCCATTGATGCCTTCGCGTTAACTCCTCCAATAATTTTTCCATATGCGGCTTAGAATTACAGGATATGAATGTTTGGAAGATTAAAAATACATATAAAGCCTGTAAAGTTAGTCGCCTGTTTGTTATTTTTCAGGGGCCTGTTCAGCCAATTATCCCTGGCAGGTGCATTTGCCTCCCTGTTCGGCCGCCATCTGCTTTCCAGTCCTTCATCCTCCCTTTACACCTGCACACCTGCACATTTTCACATCTGCTCTTCCATCCCACATCTGCTTTCCCATCACCCATCGCCCTATTTACTATCTGCACATTTTCACATCAACCTTCCCATCCCACATCGTTCATTTACCATCTGCACATCTGCATATCTGCACATCTGCACATTGATTTCGCTATCTTTGCTCCTTCACAAAACACAAATATGGCGAACATCCTGATTATTGATGACGAAAAAAGCATCCGTAAAACATTGTCTGAAATACTTACCTATGAAGGCTATAAGCTGGATGAAGCAGCAGATGGGGCAGAGGGGTTTAAAATGTTCAGGGAAAAGCAGTATGATGCTGTATTGTGCGATATTAAAATGCCCAAGATGGACGGCCTGGAGTTCCTGGAAAAAGCCAAGGAAACCAACCCCGATGTGCCCATTGTAATGGTGTCGGGCCACGGCAACATTGATACGGCGGTGGAAGCGGTTAAAAAAGGCGCGTATGACTACATCCCCAAACCGCCCGACCTGAACCGCCTGCTCATTACCCTGCGCAATGCCATGGATAAAACTACGCTGGTGGCTGAAACCAAGCGCCTGCGCCGTAAAGTGAACAAAACCCAGGAAATGATAGGCGGCTCGGCCCCCATACTTAAAATAAAAGAAACCATCGAAAAAGTAGCGCCTACAGATGCCCGCGTGCTGGTTACCGGTGAAAACGGGGTAGGCAAGGAGCTGGTAGCCCGCTGGATACATGAACGCAGCAGCCGCGCCTCCGGCCCCCTGGTAGAAGTGAACTGCGCCGCCATTCCCAGTGAACTGATTGAAAGCGAGCTGTTTGGCCATGAAAAAGGTTCCTTTACCTCCGCCGTAAAACAGCGCATCGGCAAATTTGAACAGGCCAACGGCGGCACCCTTTTCCTGGATGAAATTGGCGATATGAGCCTCAGCGCCCAGGCCAAAGTGCTGCGGGCGCTGCAGGAAGGCCGCATTACCCGTGTGGGAGGCGATAAGGAGATTAATGTGGATGTGCGCGTAATAGCCGCCACCAATAAAGACCTGCTGAAGGAAGTAGACGAAAAGAACTTCCGCCTTGACCTGTACCACCGCCTGAGCGTAATTCTTATTCATGTACCTTCCCTGAATGACCGCCGCGATGATGTGCCCCTGCTGGTAGATCACTTCCTGGACAATGTATGCCAGGAGTACGGCATTGCTAAAAAGGCCATTGATCCCGCCGCGCTCAAAGCCCTGCAGCAGTACAACTGGTCGGGCAATATCCGCGAGCTGCGCAACGTGGTGGAAAGGCTGGTTATCCTCTCCGGCAAAACCATTACCGCCGATAATGTGGAAGATTATGTATTGCCTGCCAGGCAGCAACGCCAGGGCAGCTAACAAACGGCAGCTCAGTATTTATGTCCAAGCAACTTTATTTAATAAGCGGTATGGGGGCAGATGAGCGGGTATTCCGCTACCTGCAGTTTCCCCCGGAATACACCGTGCATTACCTGCCCTGGATAAAACCTTTGCCGGCGGAGCCTTTGAGCGGGTATGCCGGCCGTATGGCGCAGGGCATTGCCGGCAACGGGCCGGTTGCTTTGCTGGGCCTTTCCTTCGGAGGCATGCTAAGCCTGGAAATTGCCCGGCAACGCCCCATCGAAAAAATAATCCTTGTAAGCACTATAAAGCACACCCGGGAACGGCCCCCTTACTTTAACCTGGCCAGGGCGCTGCGGCTGTACCGCCTCTCCAGCCCGTGGATATACCGGCAGCGCAGCTCGGTGGTAAAGCATTTCCTGAATGCCGAAACGCCCGAAGAGCAGGAACTGGTAACGGACTACCTGCGCAAAAACGATTTTGATTACATGCACTGGGCCATCCGTACCGTGGTTTGCTGGGAAAATGAGCATATACCGCCAGGGGTAGTGCACATCCACGGCAACGCCGATCTTACCTTTCCCATTAAGTATATTACCCCGGATTATACCATTCAGCGCGGCGGCCATTTTATGATTATGAACCATGCCCCGGAAATAAACCGTATATTAAGCCGCGAACTTTAAGAAAACTTTTGCACAGAAAATTAGCTGGCTACCAGCAGAATATTATATTTGTTCTTTTAAAGATATTTAACATCATACAAATACAACTGAATGAACCTGGCATTTTGGAGGCGTAAAGACGGCCAGCCCAAGAAAAGAAAATCTGCAGTACGTGAATGGTTAGATGCAGCCATCTTTGCAATTATAGCAGCCACGCTGATCCGCACTTTTATTTTTGAGGCGTATACTATTCCAACTCCCTCTATGGAAAAAACATTGCTGGTGAACGATTTCCTGTTCGTGAGCAAGATCAGTTACGGCCCGCGCATTCCAAACACGCCGCTGGCAGTGCCTTTTACCCATCATACCCTGCCCGGCACCAAGTACACCAAAGCTTATTCAGAAGCCATACACTGGCCCTATAAACGCCTGCCCGGTTTTACCCGCATAAAACGGAACGATGTGGTAGTGTTCAACTTCCCCGAAGGGGACACCGTGGCCCTGGAGCAGCAGGATCAAAGCTACTATGGATTGGTGCGCGCCCTGGGCCGTGAAGCCGTATGGGAAAATTATCATGTTACCTCCCGCCCCGTGGATAAACGGGAAAACTATATTAAACGCTGTGTGGCCGAAGCCGGCGATACCCTGAGCATAAAAGACGGGGTAGTATTTGTGAACGGCCGCCAGGCGCCCATTCCGTCGGAAAGCGAAAGACGGTACACCGTAGAAACAAACGGCGATCCCCTGAACCCCGACCGCCTGGAGGAGCTGGACATTACCTCCAGCCCCGATGCCTCCCTGTCTTCGGGCCTGTTCATCTACAATCTTACCCCCGGCAACGTAAAAGACCTGAAAAACTTCCCGGTGGTGAAAAGCATAAAACCTTATTTCAGCGGGGAAATGTCTGTATTCCCGTACGATACCGCCCATTATCACTGGACAGAGGAGAACTTTGGCCCCCTGTACATTCCTAAAAAAGGCGCCACCGTAAAGATCGACAGCACTAACATTGCCATTTACGACCGCGTTATCCGCGTGTATGAGGGCAATAAGCTGGAGGCAAAGAACGGGCAGTTTTATATTAACGACAAACCCACAAACAGCTATACGTTTAAAATGAATTACTACTGGATGATGGGCGATAACCGTAATAACTCCCTGGACTCCCGCTACTGGGGGTTTGTGCCGGAAGACCATGTGGTAGGCAAAGCCTGGCTTATCTGGATGAGCTATGGCCATGGCAGCATCCGCTGGAGCCGTTTATTCAGGACGATCAAATAACAAATAACGCAATCTTGTAGTCTGTCCTGCACCGCAAGGTGCGGGACATTTTTATTATTAATATCTTCGCTAACATGCAAAAGCTGCAGCAAACTTTTGAATACGAATATTACGATGATATTTCCCAGCTGAACCCCGCAGATGCGGCGCTGCTGCAGGCAGCACGCGCTGTTACCGGGCAGGCCTACGCACCTTATTCCAATTTCAGGGTAGGAGTGGTGATGCGCCTGGCTAACGGCGAGCAGGTAAGCGGCACCAACCAGGAGAATGCTTCTTTCCCCGCAGGCATCTGTGCGGAAAGAACCGCGCTGTCTGCCGCCACGGTATTATACCCTGATGTACCCATTGAAACCATGGCCATCAGCTATAACAACCTGCTGGGTAATAGTGGAGATCCTATTTCGCCCTGCGGTATTTGCCGCCAGTCCCTGGCGGAGTATGAGCAACGCCTGCATCATCCTATACGGCTGATATTAAGCGGCCAAAGCGGCAGCGTATGGATCATACCAGCTGCAGGGCAGCTGCTGCCTTTATCGTTTTCTGCAAGCGATATGGCGTAGCTCATATACAGAAATATTGTATATTTGTATAAAGGGGACAACCACACACCATATTCTATTTATGATCCGTATCCTATGCCTGCTTTTAGCAGCAGTTTTCACCGTACAAATAGGCATTGCGCACCCGAAAGACAAGGCCCGTACTTTATACAAAGAAGGGCTGGAGCTTAAAAAATCGGGCAGGCTGAATGAGGCCCTGAAATTTTTCCATGCCGCCATTATTGAGAATAAAAATTTTACACTGGCTTACGTGGAGCTGGGGCAGATATACGCGCTCATGGAAAATTACCGCCAGAGCACTTACTATTACCGGCAAATACTAACGCTGGACAGCACAGAGGAGGTAAGCCCCGGCGATTTGCAGGTGCTGCATGAGCTGGGACATGTATACTATTTTGAAGGCAACTACAAGGCTGCCGTTGCCCTGTGGAACCGCATGCTGGTACTGCAGCCCCAAAACTATTTTGCGATGTTCATGCTGGGCAAATCTTACATCGCCGCCGGCGAAATACAAAAGGGAGAGGCGCTTTGTGACAGAGCTGTTTTAATTAATAATTAAGAATGAAGAATTAATAATGAAGGCGATGTGCTTACAGTGAATGTTAGCTATCGCAAAGAATAATGAATAATTAAAAAAAGGGCGCCGGTGCTTCAAAGTACCAACGCCCTCTTTATTATTAATTCTTCATTATTCATTATTCATTAAATCACATGCGCTCCGGCACCTCAATGCCCAGCAGCTCCATGCTGCGGTGGATGGTATGCGCGGTATGCGTAATGATTTGCAAACGCAGGTTCTTCTTTTCTTCCGACTCCGCATTTACAATAGAGTAGGTATATTTTCCGTCTGCCTTTTCAGCATAGAACGAGTTAAACTCCTGCGCCAGCTTAAAGGCGTAATTGGCTATAACAGAAGGGCTCATTTCTTTTTGCGCATCTTCCAGCACTTCCTCAAACTGCTCATTCAGCATGATCAGCGTTTTTTCCAGTGGCAGTAAACTGTCATTATGCCGGTAGGTGTCCAAATGACTGGTATCTGTTACGCCTGCCTCCCGTAAAATAGATTTGATACGTGCGTGGGAATATTGAATAAAGGGCCCGGTAAATCCATGAAAGTCTATGGACTCTTCGGGGTTAAAGACCATTCTCTTTTTAGGATCTACCCGCAGCAAAAAGAATTTCATAGCGCCCAGCCCAATTACTTCATACAGGCGTTGCAGTTCGCTTTCGCTAAAATCTTTCAGCTTGCCGGATTCTTTGGTGTGTTGGGCAGAGGTGCTTACCATTTCCTCAATCATATCATCTGCATCCACCACCGTGCCTTCCCGGCTTTTCATGCGGCCATGGGGCAGCTCCACCATACCGTAGGAAAGGTGGAAAATACCGTTGGCTGCGGGTTCCTGCAGCTTTTCCAGTATCAGCTTCAGCACTTTAAAGTGATAGTTCTGCTCATCGGCCACCACGTAAATGCTCTGGTCTATGTGGTAATCATCATACTTCAGGCGGGCGGTGCCCAGGTCCTGCGTCATATATACAGAGGTGCCGTCGCCGCGCAGCAGCAGCTTTTCGTCCAGGCCGTCGGCAGTCAGGTCAATCCAAACGGAGTTATCTTCTTTTTTAAACAGCACGCCTTTACGCAGGCCGTCCGCTACCAGGTCCTTTCCCAGCAGGTAGGTCTGGCTTTCGTAATAGATCTTGTCAAAGTCAATACCCAGGCGCTTGTATGTTACATCAAACCCTTCGTACACCCAGCCGTTCATGGTGTTCCACAGGCTCCTTACTTCCGGGTTGCCGGCCTCCCATTGCTGCAGCATAATTTTAGCCTGCTGCATAATTTCCGTTCTGTTGCGGGCCAGCTCTTTTATTTCGTCGTGTATCTTATCGGCTTTTTCCTTATCCTGCTGTATTTCGGGCTTATGCAGCAGTGCGGCCAGCTTTTCTACCCGCTCCAGCTCAGCGCCGGAAAAATCCTGGAAGTCGTTTTCCAGCACCCGCGCAATAATGGGAGCGGCCTGCTCTTTCAGCAGGGTTTCAAATTTCACGTAATAGTCGCCAACCAGGTGATCGCCCTTAATGCCGGTAGATGCCGGCGTATCGCCATGGGCAAACAGCTGCCAGGCCAGCATGGATTTGCAGATATGGATGCCCCGGTCGTTTACCAGGTTAGCCTTTATCACCTCATACCCGTTGGCTTTTAATATTTCGGAAATGGAATATCCCAGGAAGTTGTTCCGCAGGTGGCCCAGGTGCAGGGGCTTGTTGGTGTTGGGCGACGAATATTCCACCATTACCTTTTTACCATTGGCGGGCTTACGGCCTATGCCGGCGTTGTTAAAGTTCGCTTGCAGGTATTGCACCCAGTAAGTGTTGCTGATGCTCAGGTTCAGGAAGCCTTTTACCACGTTAAAACCTGCTACCAGGTTGGGGAAGTGGGTAGCCAGGTAGGTGCCCAGGGCATGGCCGGTTTCTTCCGGTTTTTGCCGGCTGAATTTTGTGTAGGCAAACACCACGATGGTGTACTCTCCCTCAAATTCGGGTTTGGTAACATTAATAGCAATATCGGCAAGGGATATATCCTGTTTATAAAGCTCCTTAATAGCGGTGGCTGCCGCTGATCTGATGGTTTGTACAACACTCATGTGGAAAACGGTTAATGCAAAGTAGCAGCAAAGGTATAAAAAAAGTACATGGCGCAGGGGCAGCTGCACACCTATGCCGGTATATTAGCCCTCAGGCGCGCCGCACCAACGGTTTGCAAGCATCTGTTAAAAACAGCAGGCAACCGCAGGTGATTTGAATATAAAGAAAGCGGCCGGCTCCTGCTGCAGGAGCCGGCCGGCCGCTTAAAATTACTTTCAGTTACAGTATGGATTTTCGCTTAAAAGAAGGTGTAAGACACCCCTATTTGCGCTACGGAGTTTTTAGGATCCAGCGCGCCGTCATAGGTATCGGTAAGGCCAAAATTATAACGGCCATACAGGCCGATAC
>NZ_DASTRI010000063.1:0-11555 GCF_035761305.1 Chitinophaga sp.
CCTGAAGGCAGGATATATCATGATCACCCAGGATGTAAGAGGCCGCTGGATGAGCGAAGGCACCTTTATGGACGTACGGCCCTACAACCCCAATAAAAAGGGCCGCAACGATATTGACGAAGCCAGCGATACTTACGACACCATTGACTGGCTGGTGAAAAACCTAACCGGTAATAACGGCAAGGTAGGCGTGTTTGGCATTTCATACCCGGGCTTTTACAGCACCATGGCTGCGTTAAGCGGCCACCCGGCCTTAAAGGCCGTAAGCCCGCAGGCGCCGGTAACAGACTGGTTCCATGGCGACGACTTTCATCATAACGGCGCTTTTTTTGTTATGGACGGGTTTTCTTTTTACACCTCCTTTGGTAAGCCACGCCCCCAACCCACCACTGTTGGGCCTAAAGATTTTGACTATTACACCCACGACAACTATAAGTTTTACCTGGAAACCGGCGCCCTCAAAAACTTTGCCCGCCTGATGGGCGACAGTATTGCTTTCTGGAAAGACCTGTACGCACATCCTAACCTGGACGCATGGTGGAAGGCCCGCAACGTACGGCCGCACCTGCAGCACGTGCAGCCGGCCATGCTCGAAGTAGGCGGCCTGTTTGACGCGGAAGATTGTTTTGGCGCATGGAACACTTACAAGGCCATTGAAAAGCAAAGCACCGGTACCAATAACCGCATTGTGATGGGTCCCTGGTACCACGGCCAATGGGCTTCAAAAGACGGCACCCACCTGGGCAATGTGCAGTTCAACAGCAATACTGCAGCATGGTATCAGCAAAACGTGGAAATTCCGTTTTTTGATTATTACCTCAAAGGAGAAGGCGCTGCTCCGGAGATTGCCGAAGCCACCGTTTTCTTCACCGGCGAAAACCAGTGGAAAAAGCTGCCCGTATGGCCGCCGGCAGATATGCAGCCCACTCCCGTTTACCTGCAAAACAATGGCAGGCTGAGTTTTAACAAACCCACCGGCGCCAACAGCTTTAGCGAGTATATAAGCGACCCTGCCAAACCTGTGCCTTATGCCGACGGTGTGCATTTTACCCGCACTATTAACTATATGACAGACGACCAGCGCTTTGCCGCCCGGCGCCCGGATGTGGTTGTATTTGAAACAGATACCCTTACTGAAGATGTTACCTTGGCAGGTCCCTTGCAGGCAAGCCTGGTGGTAAGCACCAGCGGCACAGATGCGGATTTTATTGTGAAGCTTATAGATGTATTTCCTGATGATTTTACCTATGGACCTGATGCAGCCACCGAGCACCGGCGTGTGCCCTCTGCCACCTACCCCATGGGCGGCTACCAGATGCTGGTACGCGGAGAGGTAATGCGCGGCAAGTTCCGTAACAGCTTTGAAAAGCCGGAACCCTTTGTACCCGGCCAGCCTACCCCTGTAAAGTTCAGCATGCCGGATGTAGCGCATACTTTTAAGAAAGGCCACCGCATTATGGTGCAGGTACAAAGCACCTGGTTCCCGCTGGTTGACCGTAACCCGCAGCAGTTCACCGATATATACCATTGCAGCGATTCGGACTTCCGCAAAGCCACCATCCGCATTTACCACGATGCTGCACATCCTTCCAGCGTGCTGTTACCCCTTATTAAGAATTAACAATTAAGAATGAATAATTAATAATACTCAGCGGCGGTGTTTTAGTTACACCGCCGCTGTTTTTTATAATAGCCATGAAGCTTTGTATAAACCATTTACACTTCAATCTACCTGCCGTTTGCCCAATAGCCAACCGGTTTTACGATAGTCTCAACGCCTGCTTTATTATTAATTATTAATTTTTAATTATTCATTATCTTTCTGCTTATATTTTTACAATTTATGATCAGAAAAATCCTGTTCCTGGGGGCCATAGGCCTGTTGAGCTTCCAGGGCTTTGCACAAACAAAAACCAAGGCAAAACCAAAGGCAAAAACGGCCGCCGCACCTGCACTGAAAACCAAGCTGGATTCTGTAAGCTATGCTATTGGACAGGATATAGGGAGAACCCTGAAAGCACAAGGCCTGGATAACCTGAATACCGCTATGCTCATGAAGGCAATACAGGATGCTACCAAAGATCAAAAGCCATTATTAACAAAAGAACAATGTGATATGAGTATCAGTGAATACCTCCAAAAGCTGAAAAGCGAAAAAGTTGCCAGGAATAAAGAAGCCGGCGAAAAATTCCTGGCAGAAAATAAAACCAGGCCCGGCGTGGTTACACTGCCCGATGGCTTACAATATCTCGTACTGAAAGAAGGTACCGGTCCCAAACCCACAGCTGCGGATAAAGTAAAAACGCATTACCACGGTACATTAATTGACGGTACTGTGTTTGACAGCTCAGTGGACAGGGGACAGCCGGTAAGCTTCCCGGTAGGCGGCGTAATAAAAGGGTGGACCGAAGCCCTGCAGCTAATGCCGGTTGGCTCCAAATGGCGCCTGTTCATTCCCGCCGACCTGGCCTATGGCGACCGCCAGGCAGGCCCTAAAATTGGCCCTGGCAGCACGCTGATATTTGACGTGGAGCTGCTGGAAATAGAAAAATAGATGTGCAGATATGCAAATGTGCAAATGTGCAGATATGCAGATGTTGTGGAGATTGCAAATGAATTAATTAATGTTTAAATAAAAATGTGCAGATGGATTGAATGGATCATTCAATTATCTGCACATTTTTATTTTTATTCAAAGCAGTTGTTCAACTCATCTGCACATTTGCACATCTGCATATCTGCACATTTAACACACTCTGTGTACGCGTTGTTCCAGCAGCATCAGGTCTGCCAGCACCATGGCGGTTACTGCTTCCAGCACTACGGGTACGCGCAGGGCAATGCACAGGTCATGGCGGCCTTTTACGCTAAAGGTTTCCACCTCCCCGCTTTTTATATTTAAGGTTTGCTGCTCTTTGGGAGTGCTGCTGGTAGGTTTCACTGCTACACGGAACACCAGCGGGTTGCCGTTGGTAATGCCGCCTACTACGCCACCGGCATTGTTGGTAGCGGTTTTGCCGGTAGTGTCTATAATAGGGTCGTTATGCTCCAGGCCTTTCATGCGGGCAGCTGCAAAGCCGGCGCCAAACTCAACGCCTTTAACGGCCGGTATAGAAAAGGCTGCATGCGCAATGCAGGATTCTACAGAGTCAAAAAAGGGCTCGCCCAGGCCAATAGGCAGGCCATCCACAACGCATTCTACAATGCCGCCTACAGAGTCTTTAGCGGCAATAGCAGCTTCCAGTCCTTCCTCAGGATCAGCATAACCGCCTACCTCCTTTAAGGCGGCGGCTACGGTAATATTGCTGCCTAATATCTTTTTAGCGATCACACCCGCGGCTACCAGGTTCAGGGTTAACCGGCCGCTGAAATGGCCGCCACCACGGTAGTCTTCAAAGCCGCCGAACTTTTTGGTGGCTACAAAATCCGCATGGCCGGGCCGGGGAAACTCACGCAGCTTCTCATAGTCGGCGCTGCGGGTATTGTTGTTCTCAAATAAAATGGTAATGGGTGCGCCGGTGGTGCGGTCGTTAAACACACCGGATTTAATGAACGGCAGGTCTTCCTCCTTTCGCGGGGTAGTGCCTCTTGCGCCGCCTTTACGCCGCTCCAGGTCGGGCAAAAAATCGGCCTGCTGCAGCGGAATACCCGCCGGCACGCCGTCAATATTTACGCCTACGCTGGCGCCGTGTGATTCACCAAAAACATTCACCCGGAATATGCGTCCAAAACCATTCATTGTAGCTAGTTTACATACAAGGTAAAGGGCGCAGCCCCACCTTCATTATTAATTCTTAATTATTAATTCTTAATTGCAGTATCTGCATATTTCACCTCAGCGCCTATCTTCTGCAAATGTTCAAAAAACTCAGGATAGGATTTGTTAATAGCTTCTGCATTCTCAATAGTTACCGGCCCGCTGGCTGTTAAAGCAGCTACGGCGCAGGCCATAGCAATACGGTGATCGTTGTGGGAGTGCACCTTTGCACCTTTAATGCCCGTACCGCCGTGCACTAACATATCATCGCCCTCCAGCTCAATACGGATGCCCATTTTACCAAATTCTTCCTGCAGGGTTTTACCACGGTCGCTTTCCTTATGCGCCAGGCGGCTTACTCCTTTTATTTTCGTAGTACCATTGCAGTTAGCAGCCAGCGCTACCAGCGGGGGAAAAAGGTCCGGGCAGTCCGTTGCATCAAAGGTAAAGGCTTCCAGCTTTCCTTTCTCCACTATTACGGTAAACACGCCGGGCATCATGTGTGCGCCTGCTTTTTCCAGCGCTTCCAGTATGGCTTTATCCGACTGGGCCGATTGTGTGTTCAGGTGCTGCAGTTCTGCCTTGCCTGCTACGGCAGCGGCTACCAGCAAAAAGGCGGCGCCGCTCCAGTCGCCCTCTACGGTGTATTCGCCGGCGCGGTAGCTTTGCTTTTTGCCAAAGTGAAAAGTTTCAAAGTGCTGCTGCTCCACTTTTACGCCAAACTGCTCCATCAGCTGCAACGTAAGCGCAATGTAAGGCTTGCTTTTCAGGTCCTTTACGGTGATGGTGGCATTTTCCGCCGCAGCGCCAAACGCCATTAGCAGGCCGGTAAGAAACTGTGAGCTGAGCGAGCCGTCAATAGTAATATCTTTCGGCCGCAGGGGGCCTTTAATATGCAAAGGCAGTTTACCCTCCCGGGTAGTGCATTCAACATCCAGCTGTGGCAGCACTTCTTCGAAAAAGCCCATAGGCCGGGTAGTTAAGCTACCATGGCCTTCAATGGTAATGGCAATATCTGCCAGCGCTGCTATGGGCGTAAACATGCGGATGCCCAGGCCGGACTCCCCGCAGTTAATGCTGTCATAAAAAGGCTTTACCCCATTGCTGGTGATCTCTATATCTTCTGCTACGCGTTTTATTTTAGCACCCAGGTTCTCGGCTACTTCCAGCGCTGCCAGGCAATCGTTGCTTAAACCGGGATTATGGATAACCGTTTTCCCCTTACTTAGCAAAGCCGCCGCCACAGCGCGCTGCATGGCGCTTTTTGACGGGTTGGCTGTAACAGTACCTTTTATTTCACCTGGTGATACGATGACTTGCATTTTCTTTTCTTCTTTTTTGATGGTGGAAGCAGCGTTTACTTCCGGTTTACAGTTCCTGCAACAATTGTTTCAGCTCCTCAAGGGGCACGGGCTTGGTAATTGCTTTACCAATGGTTTCCAGCAGCACAAAATGAATGGCGTTCTTTTCCCGCTTCTTGTCCAGCCTGAAAATATCAAACACCTTATCCTTGTCGGAGGTAAGCGTTACCGGCAGCTGGTAATCATTTATCAAACGCATTAAGCGGTTGGTATCGTCTACCGGCAGGCCGCTCAGCTTTTCAGATATTTTAGCGGCAGCTACCATACCTATGGCTACTGCTTTGCCATGCGCGATATGCTCTATTTTTTCCACTGCGTGGCCCAGTGTATGCCCGAAGTTGAGCCAGCGCCGCATACCGGTTTCAAACTCATCTTCCTGCACTACTTTGGTCTTCAGCGCAACAGAGCGTTCCACCAAATGCTCCAGCACAGTTACATCGCGCTCCAGGGCTTTCTCGCGGTGCTGCTCCAGGTAGCTGAACAGGTCAGCATCCATGATGCAGGCATACTTAATGATCTCCGCAAAACCGTTGTGCCACTCCTCATCCGGCATGGTGGCCGGCAGTGTGTAATCAAACAAAATAAACTCCGGCTGGCGAATGGTGCCCAGCATGTTCTTATGCTGACCGTGGCTGATGCCGTTTTTACCGCCCAGCGATGCATCTACCTGTGCTAACAGCGTAGAGGGCACAAAGCCAAAGGGAATGCCCCGCATGTAAATGCTGGCGGCAAACCCCGTAAGATCTGTAAGCATACCCCCGCCAATGCCTACCAGCATAGTTTTCCGGTCTGCTTCCAGCTCAATAAGCCCGTTCACGATCTGCTCCACCACTTCCATGCTTTTGTTCTCTTCCCCGTCGGGTATTACCAGCTTTTTCCAGCCAGGCAGGCGCATGCCGTGAAACTGGTCTACGTTTTCATCCATCACCAGTATGGTCCTGGACATATCCACATAATTACCCAGCTGCGTAAGCTGTTCGCCCATGTAATAGGTGGTGGCGCTTTGCTGAAATTGATACTTGAGTGTTTTCATATTTTTTGGAGCTGAAAGCGGAAAGCCTGAAAGCAGAAAGCTGAAAGCTAATTAACTTATATACCTAATGCTTTTTACTTTTTACCTTTTACTTTTTACTTTTTGCTTTACGCTTTTTGATCGTCGTTCATTACATGGTTCTGGCGGTTGATGGATTCCAGGTGCACGGCATCAAAATATTTCAGAACGAAGTCTTTGGTAAGGCCCAGCTTCTCCCCTTTCTTAATGCCACGGTCCAGTATCTCGTTCCAGCGGTTGGTTTGCAGAATGGTAATGTTGTTCTCTTTCTTGTACATCCCTATTTTTTCTGCCACCTTCATACGGTTGCCTAACAGCTGCAGTATCTCATCATCTATCTGGTTAATCTGCGCACGCAGCTTTTCCAGTGCAGTGTTAAAATCTTTACGGTCGGTACGTTCATGACGCCATACAATACCGTCCAGTATTTCGGCCAGCCTTTCCGGCGTTACCTGCTGCTTGGCGTCGCTCCACGCATTGTCAGGATCAACGTGTGTTTCCAGCATCAGGCCGTCATAATCCAGGTCAACGGCTTCCTGTGCAATTTCCTGCAGTATATCGCGGCGGCCGCCTATGTGGCTGGGATCGCAGATCATGGGCAGCCCCGGCATACGGCGTTTCAGCTCAATAGGCAGGTGCCACATGGGTGCGTTACGGTAATCGGTGTTGCCATAGCTGGAAAAACCGCGGTGTATTAACCCCACTTTGGTGATACCGGCTTTTTGTATACGCTCTACTGCGCCAATCCACAGCTCCAGGTCGGGGTTAATGGGATTTTTGATCAGCACCGTGGTGTCAACGCCTCTCAGCGCGTCGGCCACTTCCTGTACAGAGAACGGGTTTACCGTAGTACGGGCGCCTACCCACAGAATGTCAACCCCAAAGTGCAGCGCATCTTCTACCTGTTTAGCGGTAGCTACTTCTATAGCAACCGGCATGCCGGTCAGCTCTTTGGCTTTCTGCAGCCAGGGCAGGCCCTTGGTGCCAATACCTTCAAAGGAACCGGGACGGGTACGCGGTTTCCATATACCGGCGCGTAATACGTCTACCTTACCGGTTTTGGCCAGCGCCAGGGCGGTGGCCAGCGTTTGCTCTTCTGTTTCTGCGCTGCAGGGCCCTGAGATAATCAGCGGCTTTTTGTCAGATGACGGATCAGCGAATTTTGTTTTTGCTAAGATCTGTTCCATAATGTACGTTTTGGCTAAACGCTGAAGGCTTAATGCTGAACGCTGATTGTTTGATCTGATAAGCCCCTTTGCGCCTGCTATTTTAATTTTTGTTTTTGTTTCAGGTGATGCTGTATGCCTTTGCATAAGCGCAGGCATGCGGCGTTTACTTATTTTAATATCTTCCTGATCTTGTTGGATTTCTGGATCAGCTTATAAAAAGTATCATAATCTTCTGTTTCCAGCAGCTGCTTCATTTGCTGCAGCTGGTGAATATGCTCATCCAGCACATCCAGCACATTGCTGCGGTTATGCTTGAAAATGGGCACCCACATATCCGGCGAGCTTTTGGCCAAACGCACCGTGGATTCAAAACCACCGCTGGCCAGCTCAAAAATACGCCCCTGCTCCTTTTCCTTCTTCAATACTGTTAACGCCAGCGCAAAAGAGGTGATATGGGATATGTGCGATACGTAAGCGGTGTGCAGGTCGTGCTCTTCGGCATTCATATACACCAGGCGCATCTGCAGGGTTTCTACCAGCGTTTCTATTATTTCCAGCGCATCTTCATCGCTGTTCTTCACATCGCACAACACCATGGTGCGGTTGGTAAACAGGTTGGGTATGGCAGCTTCGGGGCCGGAATACTCGGTGCCGGCCATGGGATGGGCCGCTACAAAGCGTCCCCTGTTGGGATGACCGGCAACGAGTTCTAATATTTTCTTTTTGGTAGATCCCACATCCATCACTATCTGCTGCGGCTGTATTTTATCCAGTATGGCAGGCAGCAGCAGCAGCAACGCGTCAACCGGTATGGCCAGTATAATCAGCTGCGCCTGCTGCAGGGCAACATCCAGGGTGGCCGCTTCGTCGATAATCTTTAACGCCAGTGCTTTCTGCAGGTTCTGCTCCTGCTGATCAACGCCTATCACCCGGCTGGCCATGCCTTTCTCCTTCAGGCTAATTGCCAGCGACCCTCCTATTAAACCAACGCCTATTATAGCTACGACCATTTCAATTACGAATTATCAATTACGAATTACGAATGCCTGTGTTTTGTTGTTTAAGCTCATTTATTGCAGCAAAACTTTTTTGATTTTACTTTTTACCTTTTGCTTTTTGCTTTTTACTTTTTGCCTTTTACCTTTTCCTTAATCCGGTTAATGGCTTCGGTAAACACTGCTTCATCTTTACATAAGCTCACGCGGATATAGCCGTTGCCATTGCTGCCAAAGATGCCGCCGGGCGTGATAAACACATGCGCCTTTTGCAGTATTTCATCTGTAATGGCATAACCGTCTTTTGCGGTAGCCGGTATTTTTGCCCATACGAACATGCCTACCTGTTTGGTATCAAAGGTGCAGCCCAGCAGCTCCAGCAGCTCAAATACTTTTTTACGGCGGGCGCGGTAAATGGCATTCAGCTCGTTGTACCAGTCTTGCCCCAGCTCCAGCGCCTTTACAGCAGCCATTTGCACGGGCTGGAACATACCGGAATCCATATTGCTTTTAAAACGCAATACCTCATTGATCCAGGCAGCCTTACCCACCAGCATGCCTACACGCCAACCAGCCATGTTAGATGATTTGCTGAGGGAGTTAAGCTCCAGCACCACGTCTTTGGCACCTTCAACCTGGAGCAGGCTTTCCGGCTTATCATTCAGGATAAAGCTGTACGGGTTATCATGACAGATGAGGATGTTATGCTGTTTGGCAAATGCAATAAGCTTTTTCGCAAAACCGGTATTGGTAACCGCGCCGGTAGGCATATGCGGGTAATTCACCCACATGAGCTTTACCTTGCCCAGGTCTTTTTTTGACAGGGCATCCAGGTCCGGCAGCCAGCTGTTCTTTTCTTCCAGGTCATAGTCAACCACGGTAGCGCCGCTTAGCTGCACGGCAGAGCGGTAGGTAGGGTAGCCGGGGTTAGGCACCAGGGCTTCGTCCCCTTCCTGCAGGTAGGTCATGCAAATGTGCATGATGCCCTCTTTGGAGCCAATGAGCGGCAGCACTTCAGTATCTGCATCAAGGTGTACACCGTAAAACCGGTTGTACCAGTTTGCCATGGCTGCGCGCAATGCCGGTATGCCTTTATAGCCCTGGTAGGCATGGGTATTGGGCTTTTGGGCATATTCGTTCAAAGCGGCAATTACAGAGGGGTGCGGCGGAAGGTCAGGGCTGCCAATGCCCAGGTTAATTACGCTGGCGCCGGCCTTGTTCATCTCGTCTATTTCCCGCAGCTTTTTTGAGAAGTAGTACTCCTCTGTGTGCTGTAATCTTTTGGCTACCTGTATATTCATAAATTCCGGATTGCGGTTTTACCTTTTGCGGTTAATGCGTTGTTCCTTTTTTGTAAACACCCAGTACTGCCAGGTGTTCTGTTAAAGGGGTTATATGTTTAAGGCCCCTGTTAAAAAGGTCCAGGTCCTCAAACTCCATGTCTGCATGAAAATAGTACGTCCACTCGCGGGCAGGTATGGGAAATGACTGCAGTTTGGACAGGTTAATGCCGGCATCAGCTATTTTGCTAAGCACTTTGGCCAGGCTGCCGCGTTCATGGGATGTTTGAAAGTAAACAGATGCTTTGTTGGCATCCGGCGCAGGAGCTACGCCATTGCGCGAGATCACCAGGAAACGCGTATAGTTGTTTTTAGCGGTGTGGATGTTGGGCGCAATAATATCCAGGCCAAACAGCTCGGCGGCCAGCTTGCCGGCAATGGCAGCGGTGCTTTTGAGCTTCTTTTGCGCCACGTGTTTGGCGCTGAGGGCTGTATCTTCTGTTTCCACCAGCTTAATGTGCGGGTATTTTTCCAGGAAGTCCATGCATTGCAGCAACGCCATGGGGTGCGAATGCACTTCCCGTATATCCTCCAACGTTTGGCCGGGCAGCACCATCAGTTGCTGTTTAATTTGCAGGTACACTTCGCCGTTCACGTGCAGCCCTGAATTTTTAAGCAGGCTGTAATTAGGTAAAATGCTGCCTGCAATGGAATTTTCAATGGCCATTACTCCGCCGTCTACGTCGGGTTGATGCTTCACTTTCCGTACCAGTTCGGCAAAAGAGGCGCAGCATTCTACCTCAGTTTGTTTGCTGAAATAGCTTTGTGCCGCTATTTGGTGAAAAGATCCTTCAAAACCCTGTATTCCTATTTTCATTGGTATGTAATTGCTGTATTATGATGTTGTTATATAGCCATAAAAAAAGCCCCGGAGGAGCCGGGACCCTTTTTTTGTAACTGGTTTATATTTTTTTAGTTATTACAAAAGAGTCCCGGCCTTCTCCACATAAAAGAAGAAAAAGAAAAAGTAGTAAAAGTAAAAACCGGAACGACGCTGTAACATTGCTAATTTTTTAAATAAGAAAGGGCCCCTTTTTCAGGAGGCCCTTTTGCTAGTTTCTTTTATATTTTTGATACTTACAAACGACCTCCTATTTCCGGAACCAGAAATAAAAAAAACCATAAAAGTATCCAAAGGTCGCAGTGCGTATCATATTGTATGATTGTTTGCCCGACAAAAATACGCCGCGCTTTTTATTATCCAAGCCCTACCGTCAAAAATTATATTTTATTTAATAAAAGCACTTAAAAGCTAGTTTTTATTCAAAAAACGAAGAAAAGAAAGCCAGGTTTGGAGAAAAAGGGCGGACGGATAAAGAAGGCGCGGCAAACAGCAACAGCCCATAGCATAATAATTCATCCGGAAAGAAGGTCGTACGGCCTGTCACCAGTGGCATAATAATCAGGCCCAAAAAAAACAAATTAAGCGGAAGGCGGCCACCTTTTTTTCTATTAAAGCCGTGCCGCGAAGCTACAAAAGGCCGTTCCACATATGCAGAACGGCCTTTTTATAAAAAAACCTTTTTTGCTTGCCTTAGTGAGCTTTGCTGGTGTCAGCAGCAGCAGAATCAACAGCCATTTTAGCTGAGTCAGCAACAGCGTTAACAGCAGAATCAGCAGCAGCAGCAGTAGAATCGATAGATTCAGTAGCGGAAGTTGCAGCAGAGTCAGTAGATTCGCCGGTACCAGCGCCAGAACCGCAAGCTGCTACAAATAAACCGAAAGCCAGTGCTAAAAAGCCAATTTTCAGAGTGTTTTTCATTGTACAATGATTTTAAGGTTTTGGAAATAATTTCTTCTTTATACCTGGTTCGGGAAAAGGTAACCCATCTTTTGAAAAAAATTTTTTTTGGTACTTTGGGTTACCAAAAGCACCATAACT
>NZ_DASTRI010000064.1:0-59598 GCF_035761305.1 Chitinophaga sp.
CCTTTTTTGTTTTCGGGAGTGCAAAGATAGGAATTAATCTTTTTCTTCCAAATATTCTTCAGAATAAATATCAATTTATACCAACAAACCTTGCTGTAAATCAAGCCCCACCCGGTATACCGCCGTTTCCGAAAACCGGGATGCTACCACAATCTCTGTGCCGCCTGCATGTTCCGCAAATAATGCCTGCACCAGGTCAGGAGAGTTGTTCTCCTGAGAAAGGTGCGACAGCAGCAGGTGGCTCATATAAGCCGGGCGGTGCGTTGTAAACAGCTCCAGCGCCTGCCGGTTCGATAAATGGCCCTGTCCGCCGCGGATGCGGTTCTTCAGGAAATACGGGTACCGGCCCTGCTCCAGCATCTGCTCGTCATAGTTGGTTTCCAGGAAAGCGGCGTGGCATTGCTGAAAGTGGCGGATCACATGCTCGCAGGGCGCGCCGATGTCGGTAAACACGCCGATGTTAATATCGCCGCCGTTCACGATGAAGCTGTGCGGCTCGGAGGCATCGTGAAACTTGGGGAAGGCGGTTACAGTAAGGGAGCCTACCTGCACCGGCGTATAGGCGCTGAATGACATTACCTGCTGTGCATTCAGCTGCAGCCCGCCGCTTACCAGGGTAGCGGCTGTAATGTATACCGGCAGATGGTATTTGCGGGCAATCACCGGTATGCCGCGTATATGGTCCGTATGTTCATGGGAAACAAAAATGGCTCTTACCTGCTGCATAGACAGCCCCAGGCGTTTCATCCGCTTCTCCGTTTCACGGCAGGAGATACCCGCGTCTATCAGCACCGCGTCCCAGTCATTGCCAATGTAATAACAGTTCCCGTTGCTGCCTGAATTCAATGATGTGATATATAACGACATGACACTGCAAAGAAACCGATTTTTTATTTTTTACGCACACGCTGTACCTGCTCACGTAAGGTTTCCTGCAATATTTCTGTAAGCCTTTCTACCGCCGGCGCAGCGTGCTGCTTTTGCTGCTGCAGAAATAAATGCAGGAAGGGGAGGGGTGGCAGCCCCGCCGACGCGGGTAACACCTTACATCCCGGCGGTAATCCGATAGCCGTGCGGATGGTAACGCCCAAACCTGCCTGCGCTGCGGCCCATAGCCCCGCCAGGCTTGGACTGGTGAGCACAACCCGCCACGGGCGTTTGGCGGCATCCAGCGCTTCCAGGCCCGCCTGCCGTATAATACAGGGCGCTTCAAACAGCAACAGCGGCAATGGCTGCTCCGCTGTTAACCGCGTAGCCTTACTGCCTATCCAGCGTAAAGGCAGCTGCCCAATGGGTATTGCATCCGGCGGCGTATGAAAGTGCATGTTCACAATCACATCCAGGTGGCCGGCTTTCAGCTGCTGCTGCAGCACCGCCTGCCGGTCTATCACAATAGTGATCTGCACCTGCGGGTACACTTCCGCAAAACGGGCCAGTATCACCGGCAGCTCGCTTTCTGCAAAATCTGCGGATAGTCCTAACCGTACCTGCCCTTCCAGCTGGGTATCGTTTAATGCGCGTACGGCGCGGTCGTTAATATCCAGCAGCTGTTTGGCATAGCCCAGCAGCATTTCGCCGGCAGCGGTCAGGTGCCAGCCCCGCCCTTGTTTTATGAACAGCGGCTGCCCGGTCATTTCCTCCAGGCGTTGCATTTGCAGGCTCACGGCCGATTGTGAGCGCGCTACCCGGTCGGCAGCTTTGGCAAAGCTGTCCAGGTCTACTGCCAGCACAAAGGTGCGCAGCAGGTCGAGATCCATTATGTCACCGGTCATAGTTTAATAAAATTGAAGTATTGGATTAAATATTTCAATATTACAAAAGTATGCAATCGCCTTAATTTTGACGCGGAATAAATGCAATAGCACATGAAACACTTTTTTTCAGCCGGCCTGCCGGTATGGCTGACGGCTATCGGGCTAAATGCAACAGCGCAGTCCCGCCCGGCGGGTATCAGCCGCAAAACCCTCCTGGAGCAGGTCTTACCTGCTGTTACGGTAGAGGATATACGTATAGATGAAATCATCCTTGCCCCGGGACAGGGCGCGCCGGCACATTATCATCCCTGTGAGGTGTACGGCTACGTGGTAACCGGGCAGATACAGTACCAGGCAGCCGGTCAGCCGCCTGTAATGCTCCACGCGGGCGATAGCTTCCGGGAGGCCGCGGGCCGGCAGATCACTGTTTTTAAAAATGCGCTCAACAGTCAGCCCAGTAAATTCATTGCCATTTACCTGGCTAAAAAAGAACAGCAGGTAACCGTTATTTCCACTAACAACAACACGCACTGATATGCCTTTTGTAAAAATCAATCTTGCACAAAACTTTACGGAAAAGGTGAAGAAAGATATTTACATGAACGTGCCGCACAGCGCCAATATGGTGTACGTTGAAATCACGGCCAGCGCCGGCCGCACAGTAGCCATGAAAAAAGCATTGTACCGCTCCATTGCCGAGAAGATTGCAGCCCGCACGCCCATTGCCATAGACGATGTATTTATCGTGCTCACTGAAACAACACTGGAAAACTGGTTGTTCGGGCAAGGTGTTGCACAAATGATATAAGCCTTCCACCATTCTTTTCCTGTTCACTACTATCAGCCTGCCGGCCACAGCCGGCAGGCTTTTGCGTAAATATGCAATGTTCCCGTACGCTTATCCACACCGGATATTAATTTTTCCCGCCCTCTTTGTTTAAAGTTGATTAATCTAAATAATTTTAAGTACATTCAATTAGCCCTATGTCACAATAGAGAGTCATGCATGATAGATAAAATGTAGCATTCTGTTTAATTCCAAAATCCGTTTTCGTTACTACTAAATCTTAACTCTATGAAAAGAAATCCACTAATGCGTTGGGCGTTGCCCCTTATGATGCTTATTGTTGTAGCCTCATGTAAAAAAGATCTCAATGTAATTAACGGGTCACTGAACAGGTCCGCCGTACACCAAGACAGAGGTTTTATCGTAATTGCGCAGGAAGGCGCAAAGCTGGAAACTATTTCAGAAGGGCTTACCAGCCTGGGAGTAAAAAAGTTTAAACTAAAGGAAGCCATCAAAGAGCTGGGCCTCATTCATGTTCAAACCCCCGACCCCTCTTTCCCTGAAAAAGCAAGGAAGATACCTGGCGTGCAATCCGTAGCGGTTGATGTGGTAATGAACTGGCGCCTGCCCACTAAAACATACCGCTCTGCCGTGTCTTACAAACCCGGGGAACATCCTGCTCCCGCGGGCGCCATGGCTAAATCAAACGCAGCGCCTGTATCTAACCCTTACAGCTTCCTGCAGTGGGATCTTAATTCCGTTAAAGCGCCCCAGGCCTGGCAAAAAGGCTACAAAGGCCGCGGCGCCAAAGTGGCTGTGCTGGACGGCGGTTTCCTGCTGAACGATCCTGAAATTGCCCCCAACATTATTTTAACCCACAACTTTATTGAAGGGGAAGAAGTACAGTACCATGGGGCAGAAGGGTTCAGCCACGGTTCACATGTTGCCGGTACTATTGCTGCTTTGGACGATGCCTATGGCGTGGTAGGCGTTGCCCCGGAAGCTAAGCTCATGCTCATAAAAGTGCTGGACGATGAAGGCTCCGGCCCCTGGAGCAGCATCATCGACGGCATTTTCTACGCTGCAAACCACGGCGCTAATGTGATTAACATGAGCCTGGGCGGCGAGCTGCCCCGCAGAACCTATAAAGACGATAACGGCACCCCCGACGACCCTACTGACGATTACATTGTAGAATATAACCGCGATGTAAAAGACCTGGTAATAGCCCTGAACCGCGCTACCGTGTATGCCAACCTGCTGGGCGCCACGCTCATAGCAGCCGCCGGTAACGACGCATATAATTATGATGTGGAAAAGAACTTTATCACCTACCCGGCCGCTGCCCTGGGCGTAATATGCATCTCCTCCAACGGCCCGCTGGGCTGGGGCATTAACCAGGACACCACCCTGTATATACCTTCTATTTTCACCAACTCCGGTAAGAAGTTTGTTTCCTATGGCGCACCGGGCGGCAACTATACTGATCCCGTGAACACTACTATTGTAAACGTGGGCGGTATTGTTAACTATGAATATGTGTTCGACTTTGTATTCAACATCGGCGCCTGGGATGAGGCAACAAATACTTTTTACTACACCTGGGCTGCAGGTACCAGTATGGCTGCGCCCCACGCCAGCGCCGCTGCTGCGCTGATATACGGTAAATACGGCCGCCTGGCAAATTCCCTGCTGGTAGAGCTGCTGTTCCGCAAAAGCGCTAATGATTACGGCGCGCCTGGTAAAGACCGTTTCTTTGGCAATGGCCAGATCAATGCCGGTAAAGCGGTGAGCTATTAATTGCGTTTGTCCTTTGATCATATAAAGAAGAGGTTTGCCTGTAAAAAGGAAACCTCTTCTTGTCTTTACCATCCTGGCCGCATAAGCGTATTTACTCCATTCGCTCCAGCACCATTATATCGGTACCGATCATTGCCACCCGGTACCGTTTTACCGGCGCCTCCGGCTTTTTCCCGTTGTATAGCTGCAATTGCCTGCCTGGTTTGTTAAACCGGTAATGGTAAACGCCATTCCTGGTAACCTCCTTATCATAGCCGCTGGAGTAAAACATGCGGCTGATTTTTTCCGCCGGCGTTTTATGCAATGTCAGCCGGGCTTCCACACAAGTGGTGTCTGCCAAAAAGTGCAGCTGCCGGTAAACACTGTCCCCGGTTTCATAGTCCGGCATGTCCGGCTGCGTGGCTGTATATACTTCATATGCGCCTGCGGTGTCTGTACGGGTCCAGGTTTTCAGCACCCCGTTTTTACGTGGAAAGTAGCTGTGCTCATTACCCGCGCGTTTTGTAAAATAAGTGGCGGCATTGCTTTCATAATACCGGCCTTTACCTGCCAGCACAGCATTTAGTTCGGCGGTAAGGCTTATATCAGGCTGCCCGCTGTCAGGGGGCTTTTGCGGATATATCTCCGGGTGGTGGGCCTCACCGGCTGTATTGTAAATGCCAAAGGCATCCTCAATGCCATTCTTCATCACCGCCATGGCGCTTATTTTGCCGTTAATGTAAAACAGGTTTTGCAGCTGGTTTTGGCTGCTCATGAGCTGCAGGTAACCGAAGAGCTGCCGTGCCTTATCAATGGGTTGCCGCTGTACTATACATTTCAGGAACACCACATTTTTCCCTTTATATATAGCCTGCATTTTTTCCAGCTCATACAGGATGCGTACGGCGTATTTCTTTTCAAAGTAATGGTCGAACATGGATATTACCACCACCTTTCCACGGTAGCTTTTTAACGCCGCCTGCCAGTCTGCTTCGTTATTTACTTCTCGGATGCGGGTGCTGTCCGTTTTCAGCTGGATGGTGGCGCCGGCCGCCTGTACCGCCTGTTTCCGGTTCAGGCGAACGGTTAGCTCCCAGGGCATGGCATTGCGTGCAGCAGTGGTTTTAAAAATGTTCAGCCGGTAAATGGATGGCGTGCGCAGCTCATCCTCAGCAACATCATTGTACTGCAGCTGGTACAGGTTAGCGGCAAAGTTCAGGGCGGGATTTTTCAACAGCGCGGCGTTTTGCGCGTAGGCTATGGAATCGCGCGCTTCCTTGAAAAATTCATTCTCTATTTTGCGGAATAAATAGGCATAAGCGATAGCAGCTTCCTTATTGCCGTTAAAATAGGTTTGAATGATTTCCGCATCCTTCATTTTAGACACCTTATCCCAGTTTTTCTGTAAAAGATTAAAAGCCCGGATAAACGCAGGAGAAAGCAGGCGGCTGTATTCGTTGTTCACGCGCGGCGCTATTTTATCAATGGTAAACCGGTAGTGTACGCGGAAGTTTTTCCGCAGCTTATCGGCATAATGGCCGGCCACGCGGTAAAAATTATCATGGATAACGGCATAGGGCAATCCTGGCGCCAGGTAGTTTTGATACAGCTGCCGCAGCACCAGGGTGTCTGCATCCCGCATGTCTGACAGGCGTTTGTACGCATAGTCGTACCGCATTTCTGCTGTTATGTAATCAATAAAATGCTGCGGCGCCCCGGAAGAAGCGTACACCTGCGCCAGCGCCGCCATGTTACGGGTATAGGCCGTATCGGGCAGGGTGCTGCGGTAAGCTAAAAAGTGCTGGTACCAGTTGTTAAAAGCTGCATTATCGCCCATCATACATACACGCTGCATCACCTGGTTGTAGTCCGGGTCAGGGCCGCCGGCTTTAACGCCGGGGTTTACAGCCAGCAACAGGGTGCTGCCCGGCTCCACAAAAAAGGTGGCTACTTCGCCCATTCCGTAAAAAAGGGTGCAGCGCTGCAGCTTGTACACGGGAAAGCTAAGGGTAAAGCGGCCGTTTTTGTCCAGGTTTGCCGGAAAGTATTCCTCCTCACCGGTGAGCACATTTTCATAGCTTGCCAGCACATAACTGTACCGCAGCCCAGGCTTAGGCCGGGCCGGCGGCTGCAGCCATCCCTTTACGGTAGCGGTGCCTTCCCGGAACAGCGGTTGTTGTAATGGCTGCCGCGTAATTTTACCGGCATGATTACCGGTACGTATATTCTTTAACGTTTGGGCACGTCCGTTTGTAGTAAGCACCAGGGTATGCGCATCCTGCAGCACAAGGTCCAGGCGGGCATTGGACAGGGTGAGCCGCCAGTGATTGTTGCTGCCGCTAACGGCAGTTATGTTCTGCACATTGTTCCGGTAGCAGGCTATATTTTTATATAGTCCTATTACAAACCGGTTGCTGCCGTCTGTTGAAAGCCAGTTACCGGTGAATGCTGCGGGCAGGGATGTTTGCTGTGCTGCTGCCAGGGTTACATATAGCACTGCCAGCAGGGTAAGGAAATAGCTGCGTAATTGATTGTACATTGTATTAATTGCTGGTGAGCTGTATGCCCGGGATAAATATTTTACCACTCTTCATATCCATATATCCTCTTTTACCATCGGGCATTTCTACCAGCCAGGCTCGCAGGTAGGAGTCGCTGGAATAAATTTGTTGCAGCACCGGCGGGATAATTTCAGTAAGGTCGCGGCTAAGCATGCCTATCCTGTTATTGCGGAGGGTCTTATAAAAGTTGCCCGTATAAATAATATCATCGTAGCGGAAAGGCGCCAGCACTTTACCGGCAGGGTCAATAATGCCGGCTTTACCGTCTTTTACGGCTTTTAGTGTAATGGCGGGTATATCGCGGCTGAAGGGGTCGTAGTTCAGCTTTTGCAGGTTCGTATAGCCGTTCAGTTCAAAGGTGTGCAGTATTTCCGTTTCACCCGACGTGTAGCGGGGGCGGTTCTCCAGCGTTACTTTCCATTTGCTGCTGCCCTGGCTGTAAACATACACGTCTTTTTTCATATCCGCTTCGTCCCTGGCGGCCTCCATGGGCATGGCAAATATTTCTTCGGTTACGGGCATGGCTACTGCTGTTTCCTCCATTGGTTCATCGTTTGGAGCATGTTTCTCTTTTCGGGGCTGTGGCACCACCTTGCCCTGCTCGTCAAACCAGGTAACTGTTTTGCCGCTGACAGCCACCAGCACTTTTTTACCCTGCTGCCAGTCTGTGTACAGCTCATCATACCTGGCGGGCAGCACTACGGCGCCGCGCATATCAATCAGGCCGCATTTACCCGCGATCTTTATTTTACCATAGCGGTTGAAATCGCGCATAAAAACGGCGTCGTCATACCCGGTTTTGTTCAGCGGGTGGCCGCTGTTTACATCTAAAAAGTATTTTTTGCCGGCTTGTGTAACCAGCAGTGTGATGCCGTCGTGGTATATGTAATCATCCAGCCTGTCAAACATAAACGCCGACAGTGGCTGGCCATTGCTGAAGTTCAGCAGCTGGTATTTCCCCTTTTGCTTTGCAATGCCGGCGTTCATACCAAAGTAGGTGAGGTGTTCATAGCTGCAGGGCAGTATCAAGCTGCCGTTGGGGCTAAGCAGGCCGTATAGCCGCTGCTTTTGTACAATGGCAAATTTATTGTCTACAAAACGGAAGCTGGTATCAAACTGCGGGGCAGTGAGCACGGCCAGGTTTTCGTCGGTAAATCCCCATTTATTGCCATCCGCATATGGGTAGTACCTGTTCTGGGCTGCGGCGGGCAACGCCAGGCTGCATAACAGCAGGTAAAAAATGCCTTTCATAGTTGAGTAAGGATGAGTTCGTGAAGATAGTAATATTATAAATATTTTGAATTCAATAACCCAATGATAACATACGGGCCGCGTTGCCCTGTTACCGCCCTCATTTACAGGTTGGTTAAGAATGCCATTAATTTGAATACATTTGCGCATTCATTATACCGCAGCGCCTGACTATTTATGAAGGATTATAAAAAGCATTTTATTGTACCTGCGCCTCCCGAAGAGGTGTACCGCGCCCTCACCAACCCGGCTACCATACAGCTCTGGAGCGGCGAGCCGGCAGAAATGAGCACAGAACCCGGCACGGAGTTCTCATTGTGGGAGGGCAGCATCGCGGGCCGCAACCTGGAGTTTGTGGAAGATAAAAGGATCGTGCAGCAATGGTACTTTGGCGAGCAGGAGGCCGACTCTATTGTAACCATTATCCTTCATCCTGATAAGAAAGGCACTTCCGTGGAGCTAAAGCATACCAATATCCCTGACGAAGCTTATACCGACATTACAGAAGGATGGCAGCACGCTTACTTTGGCGCGCTCATAGACTTTTACCTATGATGGGGTAACATATTTTTTTTATTGGTATATTTATATTAAAATTGCGCCCCGTAAGCACAGTACATAGCAAAATGCGCGTTGGACTTAGAATGCAGCTTTTAAGAAGGAGCTGGCAAATTTCCTGGGGAGATACGGGCTTTAAGAAGAAAATGATTGCCGGCAGTATAACGCTGGTCCTCATTTTTTTAACCTTTCCGTCTTTTTTTCGCTATATCGAAAAACGCGATGGCGCTGTATTGAACGACTGGATATTGGCCTGCCTGCCTGCAATTGATGTTTCTATACCTATCATGATAGGCATATGGGGTGTGCTGTTGCTGTTTGTAATCCGGGCTACTGGCCGCCCCCGCATGTTCCTGACCTTTGTTACCGCTTATATACTGCTGTGCGTATCGCGCTGCCTTACCATTTACCTGGTGCCGCTGTCGCCGCCGGTAAATATGATAGCCCTTACTGATCCGCTTACAAGCGTGTTTTACGGGGGGCAGTCCATCAGCAAAGACCTCTTTTACTCCGGCCATACTTCGCTGCTGGCCCTTGTTTACTTTTGTTCTGTAAAAAAGCCCGACCGCCTGCTGGCGGGTATTTGCACGGTGCTGGTGGGTATTTTACTGCTGGTGCAGCATGTGCACTATACCACCGATGTAGTGTTTGCCCCGCTGTTTGCCTGGATGGCGCATACCCTGGCCAATAAGTGGGTGGATCTGTAGGATTACTATTGCCGCATATGCACTGGCCTATGGTGCTACGGCCGTTTTGTAGTACTTACCTGCCGCAGCTCGTGCAACAACTACTGCAGGAACTTTTATAACATCTACAACCGGTCTTGCCGCAGCATCTGCTAATACTTACTGTAAACATCACCTAACACGCACAGCGTTCATCTGCTAACACTTACTGCAAATACCCACTAACGCTCGCAGCATTCATCTGCTAATACTTACTGTAAACATCACCTAACACGCACAGCGTTCATCTGCTAACACTTACAGCAAATACCCGCTAACACTCGCAGCATTCATCTGCTAATACTTACTGTAAACATCACCTAACACGCACAGCATTCATCTGCCTAACGCTTACAGCAAATACCCGCTAACACTCGCAGCATTCATCTGCGGCTACAATCCCGATCCTCCATCGTCCCGTTAACATTCCCATTTTTGATTTTTAATAAACTTTCAGAAAGTTTTGAAAATTCAAAATAGCTCAATACCTTTGACATGAATTAAACGCATATGAACATACTTGCCTATCTCTTGTACCTGTTGATTACTTACCTGGTTACAGTGCGTGTGGGATTTGTGTTTTACCGCAACGGGCGCATTTTTATACTCAACCTGCTGCAACAGGATGCAGCGCTTACAGACTTTATCAATAAAATACTGCTGGTGGGATATTACCTGCTGAACCTGGGATATGCCGCACTGATGCTGGCTACCTGGGACACTATTGATACCTGGACCGCCCTCCTGGACAGCATTACCGCCATGACCGGCAAAATACTGCTAACACTGGCGCTCATACACTTTTTTAACATGGCCGGCATTTATTTCATCAGCAAAAGAAACCAGCATTTTATTCATCCCTAAAATATAGTTGTATGCAACCATCTTACAATTTCATTGCCTATCTCATTTACCTGCCCGTAGTTATCCTTTTAACCTGGTATGTGGCGCATATACTGTTCAGGAACAGCAAAGTATTTATGCTGGACATATTCAGCGGCAGGGCAGAAATTGCAGGCGCCACCAACAAGCTGTTTGAAACCGGCTTTTACCTGCTGAACCTGGGCTTTGCCTTTTGGGTGATGACCATTACCGCAGACATTATCAGCAACCGCAGCCTGCTCGAAATCCTGAGCACTAAAATAGGCGCATTTTGTATCTACCTGGGTATTGTGCTGTTCCTGAACCTGTACCTGTTTTTCCGCGGCAGAAGGATTTCCAGGGAAAAGGCCCGCCTGGCTGCCGCATCTGCCAATACCGCTCCCCGCGAATAGCCTGTTCATCCATACCACCTGTCACCAGCACCTGCCATTACGGGAGGTGCTGCTTTATTTTTCATTTTTTTTTACTATGTTGTGTGTTATTGGCCAAGGGCCACATCACAAAGTACAATCTATACCATGAAATCACTGACGTATCCATTGCCGCCCGCCCATGTTTACCCGGAAAAATTAGCACCTTCTGCAGGGTTCAGAATGCAGGCCATTAAAGTTATGATGGCCATCCTGCTGTTCTTATTTACCTATGTGCTGCTGCTGGCAGTAGCTGTTGGCCTGGCCGTTGCCTGCTGTTATGCCGGCATATGGCTGATAATACTAAAGCCCATGTTCCTGACGATTATATTAGGGCTGGGGCTGATTGGCGTAGGCGTTTCTGTATGCTACTTCCTGGTGAAGTTTATGTTTGCGGTATCAAAAGATGAAAATGCCTACCGCATACCGGTTACCGAAGCGGAACAGCCGGAGCTATTTGCATTCATCCGCCGGCTTACCGCGGAAACCAATACCCGTTTTCCCAAAAAGATATTTCTTTCGCCCGATGTAAATGCCTGCGTATTCTATCATTCCAGCTTCTGGAGCATGTTCCTGCCCATACGCAAGAACCTTGAAATAGGACTGGGGCTGGTAAACAGCATTAACATCAGCGAGTTTAAAGCCGTTATGGCCCATGAGTTCGGGCATTTCAGCCAGCGCAGCATGAAGTTGGGCAGCTTTACCTATAATACCAACCGTATTATTTACAACATGCTGTATGATAACAAGGGCTATACCGCCTTCCTGCAATCCTGGGGCGGCCTGCACAGCGGCCTGGCGTTTTTTGCCAACATTACCATAAGAATAGCGCAGGGCATACAGTGGATATTGCGGGGCATGTACCGCATCATTAACAAAAGCTACCTGGCCCTGAGCCGGGAAATGGAGTTTCATGCAGATACCATTGCCGCCAGCGTGGCCGGTGGCAATAACCTGGTAACAGCCCTCAGCAGGGTAGAGGTGGCCAACGGCTGTTATTCCTCTGCCATTAACGCCGCCAATGAATGGCTGCGCGAAAAAAAGGTAGCCCGCAATATTTTCAGCAACCAGCTTATTGTGTTCCGCGCTATCGCCAGCCGGCACCGGCTGCCGCTGAAACAGGGCCTGCCGGAAGTAAACCACCAGTTCATCCGCTCTTTTTCCAAATCCAGGATCAACTATAAAAACCAGTGGGCCAGCCATCCTACGCTGGATGAGCGCCGCCAGCACCTGGAGCAGGTGGCTATGGACGCCCCGGCAGACGATACCAGCGCCTGGGCGCTGTTCCATAATGCAGCAGCCCTGCAGGAAAGCGTTACAGCGCACCTGTACCACGATGTGCCCATGGAAGGGAATATGCAGCAGTGCGGCGATGAAGAGTTTGAAACCTGGCATGCGGAGCAGGAGCAAACCTATAGCCTGCCGGCTGCCTATAAAGGATTTTACGACAGCCGTTTTATCGGCATTGCCGACTGGGACCTGAGCGGCGACGAATACCCGCCGCAGCCGGGCGACTTTGATGAGCTGTTCAATGAGGAGAACGGACAGATACAGGCATCCATCAACAACAATGAGAACGACCTGGCCCTTGTAACCGCTATTAAGGAGAAGCGGCTGGATGTTACCAGCTTTGACTTTGACGGCATTAAGTACACCCGCAGCGACTGTGACAGCATTATCGCCCGGCTGGAAAAGGAAAATGAAGACCTGAAAGCACGGCAGGCAGCGCTGGATAAGCAGGCATTCCGCTTTTTCTGTACCCATGCCAACGGGCAAAAACAAGCGGTGCTGGCGCAGTACCGGCAGTTCCAGGCATTTTGCAAACGGAACGGGCATTACGTGGAAATTGCGCATAAGATCAATACCATCCTGCAGCCTTTTTATGAAGGCGGCCTTACCGTGGATGAGGTGAACACCGCCGTAACAGAACTACGCAACACCCACGAGTGGGAGCTTAAAAGGGCGCTGCAGGCTTTTATGGATGAACGGGTAATTACCCCCGAAAGCCACGGCGACCTGCACGCCAGGATAACCGCGTTTATAGCCGCCCGCTATACTTACTTCAAAGACAATGTTTTCCAGAACGATGAGCTGAGCGAGTTATACGACCTGGCCATAAAGGTGGCGGGGGAGATAGGGGACCTCCGTTTCCGGTGTTACAAGCAGCTGCTGGAAACGCAGCTGGCCGCCTGCGGCTGTGCGCAAACTGCAGATGCATAAAAAACTGCGCGCCCGTGCAATACTTCCATTTTTGTGTGATCGCTGAATCGGGAAAAAATGGTATATTCGATGTGATCGCACGCCGATGTGGACTATGGTGCTTATTTCATAGCCTGAACCTACAGATTTCATCCAGAATCCCGTACTAATTTGTAGCTTTTTACGTTATTGTTACGCATAAAAAATATCCCGTGAAGAGGTCCGTAAGTGTACTACTACTGTTACTGTTAGTATTTGCGAAGTTTGAAGCAAGATCACAAGGTATTGACTACAAATGGCTAAAAACCATCAACTATAACCGTGACGATGAGTTTGACGGTTTTATGAATGGCGCCAGCAACAGCATGTACACCGTGTCTGCCGCGCTGCCCATTACCCAGCTGGTTATAGGCTATGCCACGCGTAACCCAACTACCATCCGTAATGGCTGGACCACCGTAGGCGCGCTGGCTGTGAGCTTTGCCGCCACTTCCGCCATGAAATATTCTTTCCACCGCGACCGGCCGTTTATGAACCACCCGGACCTGCTTACCGCTCAAACGAATAACAGCCCTTCCTTTCCATCCGGCCATACCTCTACCGCCTTTGCATGCGCAGCGGCGCTAAGCTTTGAATATCCCAAATGGTACGTGATAGCGCCCTCCTTTGCCTGGGCGGGTGCAGTGGGTTATTCCCGCATGTACCTGGGCCGCCACTATCCAAGCGATGTATTAATAGGCGCGGTAATAGGCACCGGCTCCGCTTACCTGAGCTATAAGTTCAACCGGTGGATAGACGGAAAGCACAAGCGGTCATCATCCTCCCTTACGCCTGTGCCCTTGTTTTAGCATTCCTTCCGCTGTTTCATACGTCTGCACCAGCTTTTTAGGCGCGCGCTCTTTCCAGGCCGCCAGGAAAAGGGCTGCCAGATCCTGCTGGTTTACTTTTGAGAGGTGTACCAGCATCATGGGATAATTCAGGTAATGATCTGTCAGGAAAAATATATCAGGCGCAGCCTGCAGCCACTTGTCCCGCTCCTGGGTACGGATGGCCAGGGTTTCGCCATCTTCCTTAATACGCGCCAGCAGCTTCCTGTGTACACGAAAGCCGGGCGTGCCGTGGCAGGGGCCTTCTGTTACGCCGGGCAGCGCCAGTGCAATGGCGCGCACCTGCTGCAGGTATATGTAGCCATCGACATTCATATGTACTAAATATACGAAATGGAAATTTAATCGCCATTTAGCCTTCCATTCAATACTTTTATAGCTGTAACAACCACTTACAGCTATGGACACCAGAAGGGAATTTATTAAGAAAGCAGCGCTGCTTTCCGGGGCGGCAGGTTTTGCCACATTGCCCGCATCCGTGCAAAAAGCGCTGGCCATTGACCCCGCTGCCGGCACCACTTACCTGGATGCGGAGCATATTGTGTTCCTCATGCAGGAGAACCGCTCTTTTGACCACTGCTATGGCTCCCTGCAGGGCGTACGCGGCTTTAATGATCCCCGTGCCATTCAGCTGCCCGATAAAAATCCCGTATGGCTGCAAACCAATGCTGCCGGCGAAACATACGCCCCTTTCCGCCTGGATATGAAAGATACCCGGGTTACCTGGATGGGCTCTTTGCCCCATTCATGGAGCAACCAGGTAGATGCGCGCAACAACGGCAAATACGACAGGTGGCTGGATGCAAAACCTTCGGGGCATGCGGCTTATGCAAAAATGCCTTTGACCCTTGGTTATTACACCCGTAGCGACATTCCCTTTTATTACGCGCTGGCAGACGCATTTACCGTATGCGACCAGCACTTTTGCTCATCGCTTACCGGCACCACGCCTAACCGCTTGTACTTCTGGACCGGCACCATCCGCGCAGAACAGCATACCGGCGCTAAAGCATGCGTATGGAATGAGGAAGCCGATTACGGCAGCATGGTAAGCTGGAAAACCTTTCCCGAACGGCTGGAGGAGAACGGCATATCCTGGAAAATATACCAGAACGAGATCAGCGCGGGCGGCGGCTTTACCGGCGAGCAAGATGCCTGGCTGGCTAACTTTACCGATAACCCCATTGAGTTTTTTACACAGTATAACGTAAAGCTCTCTAACCGCTATATCACTTACCTTGAAAATGCGGTGGCAAAGCTGCCTGCTGAAATAGCCGGTCTGGAAAAGCAGCTGGCGGCGTTGCCGGCTGCTGACGCCAAGCACGCAGCTGTGGAAAAACAGGTGCGGGAAAAAAAGGCGGCGCTGGAAAAAGCAAAGGCCGAGCAGAAAATATACACCCGCGAAAAATACGCGCAGCTGTCGCCGCAGGAAAAAAGCCTGCATGAGAAAGCATTTAGCGCCAACCAAAAAGATCCGCATTTTGGTAAGCTTACCACCCTTACTTACCAGGATGGCGATACTGCGCGCGAAGTAACCATACCGGAAGGCGATGTGCTGCACCAGTTCCGGGAGGATGTTAAAAACGGCGCGCTGCCGGCCGTATCGTGGATTGTTGCGCCGGAAAACTTCTCTGACCATCCCAGCTCCGCCTGGTACGGCGCCTGGTATGTGTCGGAAGTAATGGATATACTTACGCAAAACCCGGAAGTATGGAAAAAGACCATCTTCATTCTCACCTATGACGAGAACGATGGTTACTTTGATCACATACCGCCCTTTGTAGCGCCCAACCCGCAGGATCCCGCTACCGGCAAGGTATCGGCCAATACAGATGCCGGCGTGGAATATGTGACCATGGAGCAGGAGCAGCGCAGAACCGGTATGCCCGCGCAGTACCACCGCGAAAGCCCCATCGGGCTGGGCTACCGTGTGCCCTTGGTGGTGGCATCGCCCTGGAGCCGGGGCGGATGGGTGAACTCACAGGTATTTGATCATACTTCATCCCTGCAGTTCCTGGAAAAATTCCTGGAGCATAAAACCGGCAAACCGCTTACTGAAACAAATATCAGCAGCTGGCGCCGTGTGGTTTGCGGCGATCTGTCGTCCGTATTCCGGCCTTATAACGGTGAAAAAATTGCATTGCCTGCGCAGGTAGAAAAAGATGCGTTTATTGAAAGCGTGCACAAGGCCCAGTTCAAAGCATTGCCGCATGGGTATAAGCAGCTTACGCCTGCCGACATTGCGCAGGTGCTGCAAAACCCCGCCGGCAGCCCGCTGCTGCCCAGGCAGGAAAAAGGCATCCGCCAGGCCTGCGCATTGCCTTATGAGCTGTATGCCGACGGGCAGCTGGATGCGGATAAGAAATCATTTGAAATACACTTCGCCGCGCAGCAGCAGGTGTTCGGGAAAAAGGCCGCAGGCGCGCCTTTCCTGGTATACGCGCCGGGAAAATATAAAACGGAAGATATGCGCGTATGGTCATACGGTGTAGCAGCCGGGGATCAGCTGCAGGATAGCTGGCCTTTGGAAGATTTTGAGAACGGCGCCTATCATTTGCAGGTGCATGGCCCCAACGGCTTTTTCCGGGAATTTAAGGGCGGCAGCCAGGATCCCTTGCTGCAGGTAAGCTGCCGTTACCAGCAGGCAGCAGGCAATCCATCCCAGCTTACCGGGCGCCTGGCATTGCAGCTGCGCAACACCAGTAAACAAACCTATACCGTAAGCATAAAAGATAACGCCTATAAAACAGGCGCCCGTACACAGGTAGTAGCGCCGGGGCAAACCGGCGCCGTTGTGCTGGACCTGGGTAAAAACCATGGCTGGTACGATTGCAGCGTGCAGGTAAAGGGCTATGCTGCTTTTGAAAAAAGGTATGCCGGCCGCGTGGAAACCGGTACGCACAGCTTTACTGATCCGCTGATGGGGCGAGTGTAATTGTGTTCGCTACCGGACAGCACTTTTCAAAAGCGGACAAGCCATTGACCGGGTGCGCTGTTTAAGCAATTGATTATCAGTAACACCATCCGCAGGCACTGCGTTTGTATGATACCGGCCAAACCTCTTTGCATGCTGAAGAACTACTTTAAAATTGCATGCAGGCAATTATTGAAGCAAAAGATGTATGCCGCTATTAAAATAGGCGGTTTTGCATTGAGCATTGCAGCCTGTTTGCTTATTACGCTATACATCCGGCATGAGCTGAGCTACGACCGTTTTTACCCGGATGCTGACCGCATTTACCGGGTGGTGGGAGAGGTAACGGACAATGGTATTATCAACAAAGGAGTATCTACACCGGCCCCGTTTGCTGCTGCTATAAAAAGTGATTTCCCCGAAATAGAAGAAGCAGGCCGCTTCATGTCCAGCCGCCTGTTCACAGGAGCGGGCAGTAACCAGGTACGCCGGGCAGATAGTGCAGATAATACCTATGAAGAAGGGTTCACTTATATAGACCAGGACCTGCTGAATATTTTTCAATGGCCCTTTGTAGCCGGCGATCCGGCGCATGCCCTGGCAGAGCCCAACACCATAGTGATTTCGCGGCGGAAGGCAGAAAAATATTTCCCCCATGAAAACCCGGTTGGCAAGGTAATGGTGCTGAATGATGATATTAACCACCCCTACCGCATAACCGGTGTAATGGAAAACCTGCCATCTAATTCCCATATACAATATGATTTTTTGTTAACGCTTAAGGGCAAATCACTGTGGCCGGGAGAGCAAACCACCTGGGCGGCAACTAACTATGAGAGTTATGTAAAGCTGCGCCCCGGCGTTGATCCTGTGCGGTTGCAGCAAAGGATGACAGGTGACGTGCTGAATAAGTATTACATACCTCTTATGAAGCAGCAGGGAGATAAGACTTTGGAACGCCTGGGTAAAAGCCTGCAGTATCACCTGCTGCTGCAACCTGTAAGTAATATACACCTGCACTCGTATGATATTGGTGATGACCAGGAGCGCCGCGGCGATATTCGCTTTATATGGCTGTTTGGCGCTGTAGCCAGCTTTATATTACTGATAGCCTGCATCAATTTTATTAACCTGTCCACCGCGCGTTCCGCCAACCGCGCCAAAGAGGTGGGGCTTAAAAAAACAATCGGCGCTTACCGTACCAGCCTGATACAGCAGTTCCTGGCAGAGTCGTTCCTGTATAGCTTCCTCTCTATTTTACTGGGTAGCCTGCTGGCCTGGCTGCTGCTGCCTTATTTCAATACGCTGGCTGCGCAAAGCCTGGTATTTCCCTGGAAAGAACCGTGGCTGGCGCCTGCGCTGCTGCTGTCAGCCGTGATAGTGGGCCTGCTGTCGGGATTATACCCGGCGGTTTACCTGTCGGCCTTTCAGCCCATACAGGTATTGAAAGGCAATATCAGCCGTGGCGTTAAGAATGCCAGCCTTAGAAGCGTGCTGGTAGTGTTCCAGTTCACTACTTCCATTATCCTTATTATCAGTACCGTGGTTATTTACCGGCAAATGCAATTCATCCTGCACCGTAAGGTGGGGTTTAATAAAGACCAGGTAGTGATGATACAGGGTGCGCAAACATTGGGCAACCAGGTAAAAGCATTTAAGGGGGAGCTGCAGCAGCTGCCGGAGGTTGTTCACGTGGCTATAAGTGACTACCTGCCGGTAAACAATACCAAGCGTAATGGTAATGGCTTTTGGAAAGAAGGGAGAACCAACGTGGATGTGCCTGTTTATGGACAATACTGGACGGTAGATAATGACTACCTGGCCACAATGGGCATGCACCTGGTAGCGGGCCGCAATTTTTTGCCCAGTATGCCTACAGACTCGCAGGCAGTTATCATTAACCAGGCCATGGCCCGGAAGCTGTTTCCCGGTAATGAAAACCCGGTTGGCCGGCGTATTACCAATAATAACGACGGCACCAGCCTGCACGAAGTAATTGGCGTGGTGGAGAATTTCAACTTTGAATCCATGCGCAATCACATTGAGCCCCTTTGCATGAGCCTGGGCAACAGCCCCACCATTGTATCTGTAAAGGTGAAAACCGCCGACATGCAAAAAATGCTCGGCGCCATTGGCGGCGTATGGAAAAGCTTTTTGCCTAACCAGCCTTTCCGTTATAATTTCCTCGACGAGCGTTTTGCCAGCATGTACAGCGATGTGCAGCGCACCGGCTATATTTTTACCTGCTTTTCTGTGCTGGCCATTATCATTGCCTGTTTGGGCCTGTTTGCCCTTTCTGCTTTTATGGCGGAGCAACGCAGCAAGGAGATCAGCATCCGCAAGGTGCTGGGCGCTTCTGTGGCGCAGGTAACAGCTTTAATATCCAGGGACTTTGTGCGCCTGGTGCTGATAGCAATGATGCTGGCGTCGCCTATTGCCTGGTGGGCCATGAACAAGTGGCTGCAGGATTTTGCTTACCAGGTGAATTTAAGCTGGTGGATATTTGCCATAGCAGGCGTGCTGGTAATTGCCATTGCCTTCGCCACCATCAGCTTCCAGTCTGTAAAAGCCGCGTTGGTAAATCCTGTAAAAAGCCTGAAAGCAGAGTAAGCTCAATCAGCGGCATCTATCAGCACCTTATTGATGATAGCCCCGGCTTTGGTGCCGGCGGCAACTGCAATGGACACGGCGCGGAACATGGTGGTATTGTCACCCGCGGCATATACGCCTGGTATGGTGGTTTCCTGGAAATCGTTCACAGTAATAAATCCATGCTCATTCAGCCCGCAGCCCAGCTGCAGCACCACCTCCCGCTGCTGCAGGGCCGGCCGTGCATACAGCGCCGTTAAAGCAGGCGTGCTGCCGTTCTCCTGCACCAGGTGCTGCAGGTACCCCTTTTCATGTACAATGCCGGTAACAGGCGATGCTGTTATACGTATATCCCATGCCGTTAGCTGCGCGGTTTGTTCCGCGCCCAGTGTGGATGGGCCGTTGGTAAAAAGAGTGAGCTGCGGCGTCCAGTGGCGTATGAGCTTACAGAACTCAAAAGCCATGTCGCCGTTGGCTAAAATGCCGGTGGGCTGGTTGCGTACTTCATAGCCATGGCAGTAAGGGCAGTGCAGTACCGAAATGCCCCAGCAGGCCGCAAAACCAGGTATATCCGGCATTATATCTTTCATGCCGGTGGCCAGCAGCAGCTTGCCCGCTGTATATTGTCCGCCTGCAGCAGTGGTTACTATAAAACCATTATCGTGCTTTGCAGCAGTGGTAACTAACCCCTGCAGCAGCTGCACGGTAGGGTAGGCCAGCACCTGCTGCAGCCCTATAGCGGCAATTTCAGCGGGTGCGCTGCCGTCGTGCGTAAGAAAGTTGTGGGAGTGGGGTGTTTGCCGGTTGCAGGGCTCTCCGCTGTCAATGATCAACACCTGCCTTAATGAGCGGCCCAATGCCATGGCGGCGGAAAGTCCTGCATTGCTGCCGCCGATGATAATAACGTCAAATGCTTGTACTGGTTCCATAATGCTAAGGTAGTAAAAAATGAAACACAGTTGCAAATATTTTGATGTGCTGCATTTTTAACAACCTATGGGAGCAACAGGTAATATCCTTGCTGAATAAGCCTGCGCTTACTGCATCAGCGTTTTAAACCTGCCTGCGCCGGTATGTATTTCCGCCCGCAGGTCGCTGAGTATGGAGTACAGGCCGAAATAAGTGCGGTTTACATACAGGGAGTGGCGGGAGCCCCTGGCTACCTTGGAGTCCCGTACTTCTTTGAGGTTATACACGTAATCCATATACGCATATATTTCCCGGAAGTAGTCTTCATTGCCAAAGTCAAAGCTGTTTTGCGTAAAGGGCAGGGTTAACAGGTCTATCATTTTCTGGAAAAGGCTGGAGAAGAAGGTGATCTCCTTTTCCGTGTCGGTGGGATGTATCATTTCCAGGTTGGTGTATATCTGCATGCGTTTGGCCTCATCTTTCAGTATCTCCTTATCTACCAGCATAAAATAGTTCTCATAAAAATCTTCCGGTATTTCCTTGATGCAGCCAAAGTCAAAGATGCCCACGGTGCCATCGTCGCGCATCAGGAAGTTGCCCGGGTGCGGGTCGGCATGTATTTTTCTCAGCCGGTGCATCTGGAAATCGTAAAAGTCCCACAGGGCCTGCCCGATGCGGTTGCGCACTTCCTGGGAAGGGTTGCGCTGCAAAAACTCTTTCAGGTGGTACCCCTCCAGCCAGTCCATGGTAATAATGCGGTCAGAGGAAAGCTCGGGGTAATACCGCGGAAACACCAGGTTGGGTATATGCGCGCACAGGGCCGACAGCTCTACGGAGCGGTGCAGCTCCAGCTTATAATCGGTTTCCTCCAGCAGCTTGGTTTCTATCTCGTCAAAATATTTGTCCATATCCACTTCACTCATGCCTACAATACGCACGGCAAAGGGCTTTACGATGCGCAGGTCCGACTTTACGCTGTTGGCCACGCCCGGGTATTGTATCTTAATAGCCAGCTGCTGCCCGTTCTTCCAGGCTTTGTGCACCTGGCCTATAGATGCTGCATTGCAGGCATGCATGTCAAATTTATCATACAGCTGTGAGGGCGATTTGCCCAGTGTTTTAATGAACGTGTTCACCACCAGCGGGCCGGAAAGCGGCGGCGCGCTGTATTGCGACATGGAAAACAGGTCAGAATACGCTTTGGGCAGCATGCCCTTATCCATGCTTAACATTTGTGCTACCTTTAAGGCGCTGCCTTTCAGGTGGCTCAGGGTATCGTAAATATCTTCCGCATTGTCTGCATGCAGCTCCTCTTTGGTAACGGTGGGGTCTATGAGCTTGCGGGTATAATGTTTCAGGTAATTGGAGCCTACTTTTAATCCCGTGGTGATAAACCGTCCGGCCCTCTCCACCTTCCCGGTGGGAATATTCGTTTGTTCCTTCATTGCGCTGGTTTAAGAGTAGATTTACGGCTTCTGCTATAGTGCCGGCATAAGCAACACTACATTGAAGACGTGCTGGTTTGATTTTTATTGTATTGTTCCTCCCGGGAAAGCTGCGGGCAGCACATTTCAATTGCGGACCTGAAAAAGTACGCGGCCTTATTTTCCCGTGAACATAAATTTGCCGAAGTCCAGCAGGCTGTCGAGCGTATTGGAGGCAATGAGCTGAAAGCTCAGGTGCACGGCTTTTTCAATGGCGGCATCGGTCATTTCAAACCGTTCGCTGCTGTCGTTTATCCAGTAGCGTAGCACAAACAGCGCCTGTACCCAGAAACCATGTACATACTGGTCGGAAATATACTTGCGTTCTTTTACTTCGCCGGACTGGTAGCCTTCTTTTACCAGGTCTTCCACATAACGGTAAAAAGCTTTTTTAAAGCTATCAAGCTGCGCCTGCCGCATGGCAGGGAACCGGAACCTTTCTTTCTGCAGCAGTATGTAGCTGCGGTCGGCCTTCAGCTTTTGCACCCACATAAAGTAAAAGGTGAGTAGTTTTTCCCGGGCAGAGTAGGCCTGGTATATTTCGTCGTTCTGCAGCTGTTGTACAGTATCTTCAAAAATGGCCAGCCATATATCTTTTTCTACTGCTTCCAGGGAGCTGTAAAGGTCATAAAACGCTGCTTCCGGCAGGCCCGCAATTTTGCAAAAGGCATATACGGAAACAGGTGGTTTTCCATTCTCCAGCCAATAAAGTTTATATGCTTCGCGGAGTTGTTGTTTATCCATATAGAAAGATTTTAAACGGTTTGGGTATAGGAGCGCTCCAGGCAACGTAAAATTACGCCAAGACAGCGGATAATGAGCAGCCGGGCCTGAATTTAGCAGGCACAGGGGTGTTAAATAAACGCTAAAACTGGGGAGGAGGCTAAACGCCTGCAGTATTTGCCGTTCAAACAGGAGAAAAGCTCCCTGGTAAAGCCTTTGAAGGGGGTGTCTTACCGCAGCAGGAAGTTGCGTAAATTTAGCAAAAGAACAGTTTTATGAAAAAGCTACTGAACGGAACCTTATGTTTATTAATAGCCATCAGCTGCACCGGCCGGCTGCAGGCACAGGATAAAAAAGACAAGATAAAAGAGCTGGTGAGCGCCCAATCCTACACGTTTAAAGCGCAAACGGCCCTGCCCATGAGCGGCCGTGTCCGGCAGCTTACCAGCGAATATGAACTGAAGGTGGCTAAAGACTCTGTTATAGCCTACCTGCCTTATTTTGGCCGCGCCTACACGGCCCCGCTGGACCCTACCAAGGGCGGCATACAGTTTACTTCCCATAAGTTCGGCTATACGGTGAATAATGGCAAAAAAGGCGGCTGGACCATCTCTATTAAACCGTCCGACGCGGAGGATGTGCGGCAAATGACGCTGCTGCTGTCCGAAGACGGCTACGGCACGCTGCAGGTAACCAGCAATAACCGGCAGCCCATTACTTTTAACGGGTATATAACAGCCAGGGAGCAACGAAAGCAGCAATAACGTTAGGGAAAGAGAAACACCTGATATTTCTTTTGTGATTGTGTATATTTAAGGGCAATCTTAATTAAAGTTCCAAAAGAATTACGGATGAAACGTCTTTTATTATTCCCCGTTATGTTTTTGCTGTTGCAGTGCGCTAATGCCCAATCCAAAGAGGAAAAGGCGGTGGCGGCCGCCGTAGAGAACATGCGCCTGGCCATGATAAGCGGCAACAAGGCCGACCTGGAAAAGCTGGCCGATGACAAGCTTTCCTATGGGCACTCCAGCGGCGCGCTGGAAGATAAACCCACTTTTGTGGAGCACATCGTAAGCGGACGGTCTGATTTTGTTAACATAAAGCTGAGCGGGCAAACCATTACGGTTGTGGGCAACACGGCCATTGTACGCCATGTGCTGGATGCCGACACCAACGACAGTGGTAAGCCGGGTACCGTGCACCTGCGCATCATACTGGTATTTGTGAAAGAGGGCGGCCAATGGAAGCTGCTGGCAAGGCAGGCGATGCACTGATAAAATCGCCGGCATACTAAGGAATGTAAGATGATAAATCTAAAATCTAAAATGTAAAATGTAAAAGTAAAACGCAACCAACAAAACATTGTACCGGTTTCGGGGCGTTTTACTTTTACATTCGGCATTTAAAATTTTACATTTTACATTCTTTCGTGTTGCTGTTTTGCATAATCAAACACCAGCCGGCAAAATACTTTTACGCCAACATCCAGCCTGGAGTCGTCAATATAAAAATCCGGCGTATGATGGGCCGCTGCTTTTGCGGGGTCCTGGCCGGCCGGCATACCACCCAGGAAAAAGAAGAAGGCCGGCGCCTTATCCCCAAAGAAGGAGAAATCTTCCGCGCCGGTAGTCCACTCGGTTTCATATACATTGTCTTTGCCGGCGGCTGCTTCAATAGAAGGCAGCATCATTTTTACCAGCGCGGGATCATTATAGGTTACCTTGGTTTTGGTGTCAATACTCACTATTGCGGTAGCTCCGGATGCTGCTGCGATGTTGGTGGCCATCTGCTTCATTTTTTCATGCACCATTTGCTGCATTTTGCTGTCGAGCGTGCGGATGGTGCCTTCCATCACCAGCTCTTCGGGTATAATGTTGCTGCGTACGCCGCTGTGTATCTTGCCCACGGTAATTACTACCGGCGCTTTGGTGAGCTCTGCCTGCCGGCTTACAATGGTTTGAAAGCCCTGTATGATCTGCGCTGCCACTACTATTGGGTCAATGCCGCTCCAGGGCTGCGAGCCGTGCGACTGCTTCCCTTTTACCGTTACTACAAACCAGTCGCTGGATGCCATTTCCGCACCAGGTTTGTATTTTATTTTGCCGATAGGTGTCTGCGCGTTAATGTGCAGGCCAAAAATAGCGTCTACCTTCGGGTTATCCATTACTCCTTCCTTAATCATTAAAGGGGCGCCGCCTTCTTCTGTACCGGGCGGGCCTTCCTCAGCGGGTTGAAAAATGAATTTAACGGTGCCGGGTATATCTTTTTTCAGGCTGGTCAGCACTTCGGCGGTGCCCAGCAGAATGGCTACGTGCGCGTCGTGCCCGCAGGCGTGCATTACCGGCACGCGCTGGCCCAGGTATGCTGCGCTGTCGGCAGACCGGAAGGGTACATGGGTTCTTTCAAATACCGGCAGCGCGTCCATATCGGCCCGTAAAGCCACTACAGGTCCGGGCTTACCGCCCTTCAGGATGCCTACCACACCGGTTTTTCCCACGCCGGTTTGTACTTCCAGCCTCAGTTTTTCCAGGTGGGCAGCTACAAAAGCAGCGGTTTTATATTCCCGGTTAGAGAGCTCGGGGTGCTGGTGGAGCTGCCTTCGCCAGGCAATAACGGAGTCTTTTACGCCGCTTACCCGCTGGTCCAGCTCTTTCACCTGGGCCAGCGCCAGTACAGGCGCAATAACAGCGAGAATCACAAACAGGTGCTTTTGCATAGGCTTGCTGATTTTGATTTTGGTTGATAAGCAAAATACGCATTCAATTACGAATTATTCAATCAGGATCCCGCAAAGCAGTGCATTGCCTGTTCCGCCCTGCGGAAAATGCCTTTGAAAATAAATTATGATTATGAATAATTACCAATTACGAAGTATTCATGAGCGCTTATGAAATTATTATGATGGCGAATAAGTTGGATGCCTGGCGGCAATGGCCGATTGGAATCAGGAATGCCAGTGAAAATAATTACGGATGGGCAGGGGCGGTGATGCACCGCGATAAGTGAACGGATAAAACCGGCCGCCACCAGGGGGTAACTGCTGCGAAACTGCAGGTAAAAGCGTTTGTGACGGGTAGTAAAAGCGTTCCCCATCCCTGGTAAAAGCGTATAAACAGGGTAGTAAAGGCGTGCGGGCATAAATTTCTTCATTCCACCCGCCATTCAATATTCAATAAGCCAACATTCCCCATTGCCCTAGTTATTCGCAATCACAATATTTTCACCGGCGCTTCCGGTGATGCAGGAAACAGCTATGTTCCGCTTTGTAATCCATAATCGACTATTGCCGCTTCATACGGTAATCTTACCTGTTACTCTCCGCCTTAATCCATAATCGACTATTGCCGCTCCATACGGCAATCTTACCTGTTACTCATCGCCTTAATCCGTAATTCGTAATTAACCAATTCGTAATTATCCGTAATTTTCCCCCATGACTACCTTTCTAAGTTGTGATTGGGGAACCTCCTCTTTCAGGTTAAGATTAATACAGGCGCTGGACCTGGAGGTACTGGCATCTGAAATATCGGGCCAGGGCATTGCCCCTACCTGCAGGGCCTGGGAATCGGGCGGGCCCCGGGAGCGCCCGGGCAGATGGGAATTTTATGTACAGGTGATACACAACGCCATCACCGCTATTGAGCACCGTATCGGCTATACGCTGGAGCAGGTGCCCGTGATTATTTCCGGCATGGCGTCTTCCTCCATTGGTATGCTGGAGCTGCCTTACGGCAACCTGCCTTTTACAGTAGACGGCGCCCACGTGCACACACATTTTGCCCCGCCTACTGCAGATTTTCCCCACGAAATTATACTCATCTCCGGCGTGCGCAGCCAGCTGGATGTAATGCGCGGAGAGGAAACACAGCTGGTAGGCTGTATCAGCGACGACCTGGCGCTGGCCGATTTCGGCACCTTTATTTTGCCCGGCACGCACTCCAAGCACATACAGGTAAAGGAGCGGCAGGCCGTGGACTTTAAAACATTCATGACCGGCGAATTGTTTGAGCTGCTGCGCCGCCAGAGCATTTTAAGAGATGCGGTGGCCGGGCACGAAGCGCCGCTGATTGTTACCACCGACGGCTCTTTCAGCCAGGGCGTACGCGACGCCGTAACCCAGCCGCTGCTGCATGCCGCCTTTCGTGCAAGAACGCATCACCTGTTCGGCAGCTTTACGCCCATTGAAAACCTCGATTACCTGAGCGGGCTGCTCATAGGCGCCGAGCTGCAGGAATTATTATTTACTGATCCCGGTACCATATACCTTTGCGGTGGCGCCCACCTGCAGCAACGCTATGCCACGGCATTATCGGTGCTGGGGCTTACGGGCGCGGTTATTTTTTCCGCCGCATGGACAGAAGACGCAGTAGTACGCGGACAGCACAAAATATATAACCAGTTAAACAGTTAACTATGCCACATGCTTTTTCACAAACGCTGTTTGACAAATTGCCCATTGTGGGCATACTCCGTAATATGCCGCCGCTTACCGTACCGGTGCTGGCGCGGTATTACCAGGCCGCCGGCCTGACCACGCTGGAGGTAACCCTTAACTCGGAAGAAGCGCTTACCACCATTACCCGGCTGGTACAGGAGTTTGAAGGGCAGCTGAACATAGGGGCCGGTACCGTTTGCACGCTGAACGACCTGGAAAAGGCCCTGGGGGCGGGCGCCCAGTTTATCGTAACACCCATTTTGCAGGAGGAGGTGGTGCGTGCCTGCCAAAAGGCGCAGGTGCCGGTATTCCCCGGCGCTTATTCTCCTACGGAGATCTATACTGCCTGGCACCTGGGCGCCACCATGGTAAAGGTGTTTCCTGCCACAAAGCTGGGCGCTTCCTATTTCAAAGAGGTGCTGGCGCCTATGGATTACCTGCGGCTGATGCCTACCGGCGGTGTTACGCCGGATAATTTTACCGAGTTCCTGGCGGCGGGCGCCAAAGGCCTGGGCATGGGCAGCCACCTGTTCCCAAAAACGCTCATTGAGGAAGGGCAGTGGGAAGAGCTGGCCGCACATTTTAAACGGGTAGTGGAAAAGTATAAAACCTATAGAAATAACCTAAAAACCAAATAACATTTCATGCCCGGAGTAGTACTCATTACAGGCGCTTCCGCCGGATTAGGCGCGGCCATTGGCAATTATCTCTCAACAAAAGGATTTACAGTATACGGCACCTCCCGTAACATTCAGCAGGAAGGAAAACAGTTCCGCACCCTGGTGATGGATGTTTGTAATGAAGCCAGCATACAGCAGGCCATACAAACCATTTTACAGGAGCAGCCACGCATAGATGTACTGATCAACAATGCCGGTATCGGCATTGCCGGCGTAGCAGAATACCTGTCGCTGGCAGATGTGCAGAAAACTTTCGACACCAACGTACTGGGCGTTATACGCACCTGCCAGGCCATTTTGCCGCATATGCGCAGCCAGGGCAAGGGCCTGATCATTAATATCAGCTCCATTGCCGCGGAAGCAGGGCTGCCTTACCGGGGCGTGTACAGCGCCAGCAAAGCAGCGGTTGACCGTTTTACAGAAGCCCTGCGGCTCGAAACCGGCGCTTACGGCATACAGGCCTGCTGCGTGCAGCCCGGCGCCGTACATACGGATATCAATGCCAACCGCATTAAAACAAAAGTGCCCGACAACTCTCCCTATAAAGCCAGCTTTGACCGCGTGTATGCCGCTATCGACGCCAGCATAGACCATGGCCTGCCTGCGGAGCAGTTTGGCCCTGCAATAGAAAAGATCATTAATTCATCCTATGTAAAACGTTATTACCGCATAGGCAAACCTATTGAAAAGTTTTCCGTGGTGCTGAAAAAGGTATTACCTGAACGCACATACGAACGCCTGATGCGTAAATACTACAACACCTGAGGATTTTTTTGGAAAAAAGGAGGCATTTTTTTGTAAGTTGGGCTTTAACAACCCGGAAAAGCGCAATGCTTCCACGTTAACGTATAAACGGTTATAGTAATGTCTACATTCAGAAGTACCAATTGGTTTGGGAAGAAAGACAAGATGGGCTTCATTTACAGGAGCTGGATGAAGAACCAGGGCTTCCCCGGAGATATGTTTGATGGCCGGCCTGTGATCGGCATCTGCAACACATGGTCAGAGCTCACGCCCTGCAACGCCCACCTGCGCGATATTGCCGAAGTGGTGAAAAGAGGCGTATATGAAGCCGGCGGTTTCCCGGTGGAATTTCCTATTATGTCGCTGGGCGAAACCCTGCTGAAGCCCACGGCCATGCTGTTCCGCAACCTGGCCAGCATGGACGCCGAAGAGTCTATAAGAGGCAACCCGGTAGACGGCGTTGTGCTGCTTACCGGCTGCGATAAAACCACGCCTTCTACCTTAATGGGCGCTGCCAGCGTAGACCTGCCCACCATTGTGGTGCCTGGCGGACCTATGCTGAACGGCCGTTTCCAGGGGCAGCAGATAGGCTCCGGCACGCACGTATGGAAGTTTGCCGACGACATGAAAACAGGTAAGATGACGCCCAAGGACTACCTGTTTGCTGAAAGCTGCATGTCGCGCAGCGCAGGCCATTGTATGACCATGGGCACTGCCTCCACCATGGCCTGCATGGTAGAGTCGCTGGGCATGACGCTTTCCGGCGCTGCCGCCATACCGGCGGTAGACTCCCGCAAAAAAGTGCTGGCCCACTTTTCGGGCCGCCGTATTGTGGAAATGGTGAAGGAAGACCTGAAGATGTCTAAAATACTTACCCGGCGGGCATTTGAAAATGCCATTAAGGTAAATGCCGCCATCGGCGGCTCCACCAACTTTATCATTCACCTTACCGCCATTGCCGGCAGGATGGGAGTGGAGCTGAACCTGGAGGACTTTGACCGCCTGGGCAGCCACATACCGCTGCTGCTGAACCTCATGCCTTCGGGTAAATACCTGATGGAGGATTTTTATTATGCCGGCGGCCTGCCCGTGATCCTGAACGAGCTGAAAGCTTACCTGGATATGGATGCAATTACTGTTACCGGTAAATCGCATGCGGAAAATATTACAGATGCCTGCAGCTGTTACAACCGGGATGTGATCTATTCCCTTGAGCAGCCCCTGATACCGGAAGCCGGTATTGCGGTGCTGAAGGGTAACCTGGCCGAGAACGGCTGCGTAATAAAACCATCGGCCGCCACGCCTGCACTGATGCAGCACCGCGGCCGCGCTGTGGTGTTTGAAACCATAGAAGACTATCATGCCCGTATAGATGATCCTGCGCTGGATATAGATGAAACCTGCGTAATGGTGTTAAAGAACGTAGGGCCGGTAGGCTACCCCGGCATGCCGGAGGTAGGCAATATGGCCCTGCCCAAAAAACTGCTGGATAAAGGCATTACCGATATGGTGCGTATTTCCGACGGGCGCATGAGCGGTACCGCTTACGGCACTGTAGTGCTGCACGTATCGCCGGAATCGGCCATTGGCGGTACGCTGGCGCTGGTAGAAAATGGTGATTTCATTGAGCTGGACGTGGCCGGCCGCCGCCTGCACCTGGATGTGCCGGATGCCGTGCTGCAGCAACGCCGGCAGCATTGGGAAAAAACAGTAGCGCCCATGCAGCGCGGCTATGTTAGCCTGTATGTTAACCATGTGCTGCAGGCCGATAAAGGCGCCGACTTTGACTTCCTGGTTGGCGGCTCCGGATCGGAAGTAAGCAGGGACTCACATTAAATATTCACCATAAGCTACATCATGACATTACTGATCATCTTCCTTTGTATTGTTGCGCTCATACTGCTGATCTCGTGGGGTAAGGTAAATGCATTCCTGGCCTTCCTGGTAGTATCTGTTGTTACCGGTTTGCTGCTGGGCATACCGTTAAACGACATTCCGCTGTCAGTATACAAAGGTATCGGCGATACACTGGGATCGCTGGTAGTGGTGATCGTACTGGGCGCCATGCTGGGCAAGCTGGTGGCGGAAAGCGGCGCGGCGCAGCGTATTGCCGCCGTGCTTATGAAGGCTTTTGGCGCAAAGTACATACAGTGGGCGCTTATGCTCACCGGTTTTATTATTGGTATACCACTGTTTTATAACGTGGGCTTTGTGCTGATTATACCCTTAATATTTTCCGTTGCCTATCAATATAAAATGCCCGCAGTGTATATTGGATTGCCAATGCTGGCATCCCTGTCCGTGACTCACGGCTTTTTGCCGCCGCACCCTTCTCCGGCGGCGCTGGTAGGGCAGTTTCATGCCAACATGGGCATTACGTTAATATACGGCATTATAGTAGCTGTTCCGGCGGTAATACTGGCCGGGCCGGTATTTTCCAAAACGCTGAAAACACTGGAGGCAAAACCCCTGCAAACTTTTAACGTGGCGCCGCTGCCCGAGGAGCTGCTGCCCGGGGTGTTCAATAGCCTGCTGTCATCGCTGCTGCCGGTGATTATGCTCATTGTTACCACCATACTGCTGTTCGTGCTGCCGGCAGGCAGCCCGCTGGCCACGCTGCTCACTTTCCTGGGCGAGCCGGGTATTGTAATGGTCATTACCATTATTGTGGCCACCTTTAGCCTGGGCATTTGCATGGGCAGAACCATGCACCAGGTAATGAACATTTACAGCGAAGCGGTAAAGGATGTAGCCATGGTATTGCTGATCGTAGGCGGCTCCGGTATACTCAAGCAGATGTTTGTTGACAGCGGTGTAAGCATGCAGATTGCCGCTGTGCTGCAAAGCTGGAGCATACCGCCGCTGGTGCTGGCCTGGCTGATTGCCGCTGTAATACGCCTGGCCCTGGGGTCCGCTACAGTAGCGGGTTTAACCACTGCCGGCATTCTGGCGCCCATGATGGGGCAGCTGCATGTGAACCCCAGTCTTATGGTATTATCCATTGGCGCGGGCAGCCTGTTCTTTTCGCACGTGAACGACGGCGGTTTCTGGCTGTTCAAGGAATATTTTAATTTGTCGCTGAAAGATACCTTCCGCTCCTGGTCTGTAATGGAAACCATTGTTTCTGTAACAGGACTGGTGGGCGTATTAATATTGCACCTGTTTGTATAACAATTTAAGCATTGCGTTATGACATTCACCCGCAGAGCGTTTCTGCAATCCACTATTAAAAGCGTGATCCTGCTGGGCATGGGCAACACCCTGCCTGCTTTTATGCCGGACAACTTCAGGCTGCCTGCCCGCAAAGATGTGAAGCTGCGTTTTGGGCTGGCATCCGACGGGCATTATGGAGAAGCCAAATCCGATTATGCCGCGCGCCACCAGCAAATGACCGACTGGCTGAATGCAGAAGCCAAAGGCCGGGGGCTGGACTTTGTGATGATCAACGGTGATCTTTTTCATAATGACCCTGCATTGCTGCCGCAGGTGAAAGCTGCGTGGGACAAGCTTGCTGTTCCGTACTATGTATCGCACGGCAACCACGATAAAACGGAAGAAACGCACTGGCAGTCCGTATGGGGTACGCCCTTTGACCATGTGTTCACCAAAAAAGATGTTGGCTTTATCACCCTTAATACCGCTGATATAAAGGGCGAATATACCGGCCCTGACCTGGAAAAAACAAGGGCTTTCCTGGATGATTACAAGGATAAGGAACAGGTGTTCGTATTCATGCACATTACGCCGGTAAAATGGACCAAGTATGGCATTGACCGCCCGGATATTGTGGAGCTGTTTAGCCGCCAGGCCAATCTGAAGGCCATTTTCCAGGGCCATGACCATGATGAGGATGGCATGCGGGAGAAAGACGGTAAATATTATTTCTGGGACTCACACGTAGCAGGCACCTGGGGCACTGAATACAGGGGTTACCGTGTGGTGGAAATATTAAAGGATGGATCTGTGCTCACTTACCAGACAGACCCATCCTCTGCAAAGAAGATCAATAATAACCGCATCCGTTAAATATGCTGATCCCGGCATTCCAGCCTACTGCATGGGGGCGGCTGCGGTAGCCGGTTTTAGGCGCAACATCGTCATTGCCGTAAATGGTAACGGCCGGACCTGCAAACACGCTGCACCAGCGGTTTAGCCGGTAATGCAGCAAAGGCTGCAGGCGTACCAGCGACTGTAAATGATCCCAGCTGCCCAGGTACAGGTTGGGCGACATCAGCTCTGCACCCAGGTACATTTTTTCAGACAGGGTAAAAATATGTCCCAGTCCAAACCCGAACAGGAAAGCCTTTTTATCTGCCACAGGGTTAATACCGGCGGTTAATATGGTGTAGAATGTTTTAGTACCGGTTTTAAGAGAAAGGTTCAGTAAGGTAATTTCATTGGCTGATAATGTTATCTGGCGCAGGCCGCCTTTTTTAATAATGTTAATAAGGCCGATGCTGCAGCCCAGGGAGGTATCGGCCACGTTCACCACTGCCACCTGGAGGCCACGCAGAGTATCGGCATAATTAAATAAGCCCGCTGCCTGAAAGCCGTTAACGCGGCCATGGCTGATATTGCCTGCACCCGCCACCTGCATGCCCTGTACGCCTTTTTTCGACAGGTTGATTGCACCGGCGGCCTGCACGCCCTGTACGGTATCGGCTATATTGAGCGCACCACCCACCTGCATGCCCTGCACAGTTGCTCTTGTTTGGTTAAATACGCCGGCAGCCTGCATGCCTGTGAGCGGGCCTTTTACAATATTGAGCACACCGGCGGCCTGCATGCCGGTTACCGTGTCCATCACATAATTGTGGATGCCCGCTGCCTGCATGCCCAGCATATGCCCGCCCACTGCGTTAAACACGCCGGCCACCTGCATATACTGCACATCTTTTTTATCAATGTTAAAGATGCTGCCTACCTCTACGCCGTTCAGTCCCGCAGCATAGCCGCCAATGAGGTTAAAGGAAACCTTATTGATCACCTGCGCATCCAGGCGGCCATGGGAGCCCAGCCCCGGCACTATAGACGATTGAAAAGGCTTATCTGCAAAAAAGCGGCTGAGGTTAAGGCTTTGCATGCGCTGCCTCGACGAAAGGAAGAAACGGCCCATCCAGGTTTTTTCCACGCCAACATCTACCGGCGCTAACATTACCGGCGGCATTTGTTTAATGGATATATCCACCTGCTGGTCAATGCCCGCGTGTACGGAAAGGGTGGTATCGCGGTACAGGTCTTTGCTTACGGTAATGGCAGCGGCATAACGGTCGTTGTTTTTGAGGCGCAGTCGGAAAAATCCCTGTTCATTGGTAAGGGTAGAGATGAACTGCTGTTTTTCATACACGGTGGCATTGGCTACCTTTTGCCCGGTTTCGCGGTCCTGCACATACCCGGTGATGATGAACTGCCGCGAAAGGTCCTGCATAATAATGATATGGTCGCTCACCTCTTTATACTGGTAGCCGGCGCCCAGGAGCTGGTCCAGCACCTGTTTTACAGGCTTGTTGGCGGCCGAAAATGTAACCAGGCTGTCGTTCCGTACTACATCGCTGTTATAGGAAAAATGGAATTTACCCTGTTCGCCTATGCTGTTCAGCACCTTTACCAGCGGCTGTTTTTTTACGTTAACCGTAACGGTGGTACGCAAAAGGTGTTGCGCTTGGGAAAGGGTAGAGGAACAGAGTATGCTAACAGTAATGAATATTATTCTTATCAAGCGCGAATGAAAATTCATGCGGCAAGATACAAAACCCCCACCATAGCCACCAATAAAAACAGGGCGGGATAGAAATCACCGCCCCTGCTGAATTAAGAAAAATTCATTTAATATCTACAGCTAAAGTACAATTTCAAAAACCTTGTTTAGCTAATAAAGTGTTAACGTAAGCGTTAATACAAATGTTAATATCATACTGCTACTGGTATTTCCGCTTCCTCCAGCACTAACGCCATAGCAGCTTCTTTAATGGCTACGGCCTCCGCATAGGGTAAAAAGCTATCGTTCGACATGAACACGAAATCCATTTGACCCCGGAAAGTTGTTGTTACCATGGTATTGGGATTGCGCCAGGGAAACGCTACTGTAGGGCTCATAATGGTTTCAACCTCAAAGGTGCTGTATTGCTCGGGGATGTTCAGTCTTCCCATATTGGAAAACGTAACATCATGGTTGCCGTTGGTTACCTTCAGCAGCTTTACCAGCTTTTTCAGGGAGCTGTGCACATATTCGCCTATCATGAGCTGCATAAATACATTCATCTCCGCTATTTTTTCCGACAGTGCTTCCTTCAGCCGGTAAGCCTGCACCCAAAAACCTTTGGCGGTATCAGGCGCGTCATCATCCAGGGAAAGGGTTACCGTTGGCGCATAGGCAAACAAATGATCCGGCCGGATGGCGGTTATAAAACGGCGTATATCCACCGGCGATATGATCCTGTTTTTTGCCTGCCCGCCTTTTACCTGTTTAAATGCCCGCAGCAGGGCTACGCTCAGGGCGGCATGCACCGTAGTGCCTTCTGTTTTGCAACGGTTCACAAAGGCGGCCGACTGCTCCCTGCCCAGCTTCCAGTGCAGCAGGTAATTGCTGCCTTTAGGCGGCTGCTTTTTCCCGAATAATACTACAGACAAGGTAAGCCAGGCCAGCACGGCCGACTTCCGGCCTTTTTGCCGCAGCTGCCTGTTTTCCAGGAAAGGAGCCGGTATCAGCTCATGTATATCATTAAAGGCCAGGTAAGTTTCCATGGGCATATCGGGCCGGTCCAGCAGGCAAAGCAGCTCCTGCAAAATGGTGGCCACGGAGCCGCCGTCGCAAATGCAGTGGTGGCATACCAGCACCAGCTCTGATATTGCTGCAGACGCTATCCAAACCACCCGGCACAGGGGGCCGTTGTGCATATCAAACGGTGTGGCCCATTCTGCCATAGACTCATGCTGCCAGTCGTTATCCGTATGGCGGGGCACTTTACGTACGGGTATTTCCGTTATATGCGCATTGGTTACAAAGCAGGGGCGTCCTTTCCGGTCCGGCACCACGCCTGCGCTCAGCAGCGGATGTTTGGACTGAATGCGGGCAAGGGCGTGCCGCAGGTTTTCCGGGGAAATGGTACCCCTTATACGGGCAGTAAAACAGCTGTTCAAAGGCGTGTTGCCATCTCCATACATGATCCTTTCACCAATGATGAGTTTTCTTTTCATCCGTAGAGATTTTTATTGTTGCGTAAAGCAGAAGGCGTAAAGCATAAAGCGTAAAGTTTTAACGATAAATGCTAAACATGGGATGCGGTGTTATGCCGTTGCCCGGTGCATTTTATTGTGCATTCGCCAGCTGCGCCTCCGGTACCTGCTTCCCCTCCAGCAGCAGCTCCATGGCCTTGTCGCGTATGGCGCAGGCATCGTCCTGGGAGAGATAAGCGTCATTGGAGAGGAAGGAAAAATTCAGCTGCTCGTCAAACGTGCTGGCAATAATGCCGTTCGGGTTGGCCGATTTGAAGATGAGGACGGGATTATACACTGCCTCCACTTCAAATGAGCGGAATTTCTTTGGAATATCCAGCCGCCCCATATTGGAAAAGGTAAGGTCATTATTGCCCCTGGCGGTGCCCAGGTACTGCGACAGCTTTTTTACTACCGGGTGGTAATATTCATTCAGCATAATCTCTTCGTACACTTTCAGGTTGGCCAGCTTTTCCGACAGCTGCTCATTGAGGCGCTTTACCTGCGTGGCAAAATCCAGCGCGGGGTCTTTATCTATAGATAAAGTAGTGCTGGTGGCAAAGCCAAACAGCATGTCCTCTTTTATCTCAGGGATATAGCGGCGCAGGTTTACCGGGCAAAACACCTGGTTTTTTGCCTTGCGGCCTTTTACATGCCGGAACGCGCAAAGGAATGCGGTGCACAGGGCCGCATGCATGGTGGTGTGCTGCACTTTACAGCGCCGTACCAAAGCCGCTGTAGCAGCCTTGTCCAGCTTCCAGCGCAGGGTGTAGTCCTTTCCCCTGCTGATCTGTTTTTTACCGCGTACAAAGAACAGGAACAGCTTTAAAAAAGCAGCTGTTACCCTGCCTTTGCGCTGCAGCTTTTTATCCGATAAAATGGCCTCCGGCACCAGTTCGGCAACCGAGTTAAAAGACCGGTACTGTCCAATGGCCAGGTCGGGCTGATCCAGCAGCGTCAATATCTCCTTATATAGGGTTACAATGGAAGCGCCGTCGCAAATACAGTGGTGGCATACCATAATAAGCTCCGATACTGCTGCGGAGCGCAGCCATACCATCCGCAGCAAGGGGCCGTTCTCCATATCAAACCGCAGCTGGCATTCCTTTTCAGACTCCTCCATCCATTGCTCATCGGATATGCGGGTTACTATCCGTACCGGGATGTCGGGCACGGGCATGGGCGATACAAACCAGGGCCGGCCCTGGCTGTCTTCCTGTACGCCAACGGTTAGCAGGGGATGCCTGGCCTGTAGCTTAGCCAGCGCATTGTGCAGCGCAGCTGCTGTAAAGGAGCCATTGATTTTTACCGTAAAGGTGATGTTCTTGGGAATGGACCCATCCCCGTAAATGAACCGCTCCAGGAAAAGTAGTCTTCTTTTCATGCTTTCATCCGTTAATAAATGATTTTTTATATGTCGGATAGAACCTCGCATTAACATGCCCGTGTGGGAAAATGTTTATGCCCGGTTTCATATTTTAATAGTCCTAAAGCGCCAGCATTTTTGCTTCTGCGGCAAAGGTTTCCAGGTACTCCACTGCTTTGTCGTTACCACCGGACTGTATAAAGGTTTCGCGGATGCGCTGCGCTGCTTTGCCGTACTGCGGGTTGTGCAGCAGCTCCCACATAGCGGTTTTAAGATCGTTTACCCGTAACCGTTTGTAACGCAGCTTAATGCCGCAGCCGGCCCTTTCTATCAGCGATGCGGTATGAAAATGGTCGTAGGCAATAGGCGTGATGAGCATAGGCAGGCCGTTCATGAACGTATCGTTTACGGTATTAAATCCGCCGTGGCAGATAACGGCATTCATTTCCGCCATAAGCTCCGACTGCGGTACAAAGCCCTGTACAATAAAATTATCCGGCCACTGTTCAAAAATATCCGGGCTGGTAGCAGCCACGATGGTCAGCGGCTCATTTGCAAAGGCGGCTATGAGCTTGCTGAAGAATTCCTTACGGATGTCTACCAGCAGCGTGCCCAGTGACACATATACTTTGGGCGTGGTGGCCCTGCGCAGGCGCTCCCAGTCAAACGGCGTATCGTTGGGGCGGCCTTTTACGGGGCCTACAAATTTCATATGCGCGGGGGCGTTAGGCACACCGGCAAATGTTTGTGAGGTGAACACCAGGTTCAGCTGGCTGGAGTTTACTATTACCTGCGGGTCATAAATGCCAAATTCCTGCTGCAGGGCCAGGATGTTGTTCACCCACCAGGCGTGCACCCTGGGAGCGCTCATAGCATCGCCGCCTACATTGGGCGGTACCGGCGTGGTGGTTACACAGGGTATGCCTTTGTTATGGGCGCAAACGGCGCCGGCAAAGGTAATGCAGTCGCTTACGATCACATCCGGCTGAAATTCATCAACAATACGCAACAGCCCTTTCATAAGGAACCGGCAAAAGGGCATGTAGGTTTCTTCCAGGGCCAGCTTCAGGGTTTCGGCCCCGGAAATATGCGGACCGTCATCCTGCCGTTTTAATATCCGTTGTATTTCCGGCAGGTGTTCTTCCAGCTCGGCGTGGGGCACAATAAACTGCCCGCCGGCCGGTATATGCTTAGCAGCAATGTCCTGGATGCCCAGCCAGGCTACCTGGTGGCCGCGGGCCAGCAGGCTGGCGCCTACGCTCAGCGTAGGGCTGATATGCCCGAAAAAAGGAGGAACAACGAATAGGAATTTTTTCATAGCACAGTGTTTAATAAGGAAAGGGTAGTAAATGTGCAGATGTGCAGATGTGCAGATATGCGGATGAATGCACTGCTACCGGTGTGCACCTGCTATTACGTGTGTATTTGCGTGTTTACTCATCTGCATATTGGTGTTTACTTTTTTCATGCATAATTATCATTGCTATACATCGTTTATAATTTGTGAATTTGTGACATTCAATCATCCTTTTCCGTCATCTGCACATTTGCATATTTGCACATCTGCACATTTTGCACCGTTTTCCAGCAGCTCAGCCGTTCGTGCCGTGCCGCCGGCGTTTTCAAAGGAGGCTTTGATCTGTTGCGCAGCTGCTGCATATTTGGGATCCTGCAGCACATCCCACACGGCAGCCTTTAAATGCGCGGCCTTAAAGCGTTTGAAGTTCAGCCGTACCCCGCTTTCCGTGGCGGTAACACAGCTGGCTACAAAAGACTGGTCGTATGCAATGGGTATGACTACCAGGGGCAGCTGGTGCGCCAGGGCTTCGCATACGGTATTATGCCCGCCATGGCACACCACCGCATCCAGGTGTGGCAGTAAGGCCAGCTGCGGTACTTTTTCCTGTACTATAAAGTTCCCCGGCCAAACGTTGAACAGCGCCGGGTCAGACACCACTACCACGGTTAACGGCTCATTGCCCAATGCGTCGCATACTTTGCTGAAGAAATCCTTCTTATAGGCATGGTCAAAAGTGGTACCGATAGATACCAGCACCTTGTGCGGGTGGTTCATGTGGTAAAACCGTTCCCACTCAAAATCAATGCTGGCCGGGCGGTGCGCAGTTACCGGCCCTACAAAGCGGTAATAATCCGGCAGCGCCTTATCGCCAAAAAATGCCCTGGATGTAAATACCAGCGTAAGCATACCGGAGCACTGGATAGGCTCCGTGGCGGTTAATCCCAGGGATTGCTGCAGTGCTACAATGCGCTGGTCGCCCCATTCTTTCACCTTGGGCAGGTCGTCCATAGCCCTTACAGCAGCAGGCGCTGTTACGGCGGTGGCATAGGGAATGCCCTTTTTTACCGCTGCCATGGCGCCGGCAAACAGCTCATGGTCATTGATCACCACATCCGGCCGGAAAGCATCCAGGCACTCCATAATGCCGGGAAACATGTAGCGGTTCAGCGGCACCAGCACATCGTCATACAGGAACTTAATGCTTTCTACGCCGTACACATTTTTTTGCCGGATGGCGTTGAGGTAAGGCTCCTGCCCGTTTTCCCCGGGCTCACCGGGCGGTACCAGCAGCAGCTGTCCGCCTGGCGGCAGTTTTTGCTGCAGGCCGGGCTCCAGGCTTATCCAGCCTACTTCATGGCCGCGCAGCAGCAGTTCGGCGCCTACGCTAAGCGTAGGGTTAATGTGGCCGGTCAGGGGCGGTACAACAAAAGCAAATTTTGCCATAGGCGTTATGGTTAGATTAATCCTGCGTGTCAAAAAAATCGCGGAGCATATGCCCGATTTCAAATGGCTCCTGTACGGGTATGTTATGATCGCCGTTTACGAACACCAGGCGCGCCTGTTTTATTTTTCCCTGCAGCTCCAGTCCTGCACCTGCACAGTTGGAGTGGCTGCCATACAGCAGCAGCGTTTCATGCGGGATATTTTGTATGCCGCCTTTGCTGAAGAAATGCCGTTCGTGCTGCATATCCTGGCGGATGGTGCTTTCCTTTAGCAGAAATTCGTATAGGCGGTGCCTGCGCTCCAGCTGCCGCCTGCCCATAGGAACAGGAGTATGGAGCCCCTGGCTGTTTATAAAATGCACCAGCAGCTCTTTGCTGTACACGTCTACTACGCTCATGGTTTCCTGCTCATAGGGGTCAGGACTTTCAATGATGGCGAGCTTTTTAATTCTTTCCGGGCAGCGGGTGGCTGTTTTCAGCGCTATCAAACCGCCGTAGCTGTAACCTGCCAGGTGTACGGAGGATAGCTGCAGCCGGTCCATCAGCGCCAGCAGCTCATCGCTCATGGTGGTAAGGTCATAGCCGCTGTGGGCGCGGGCGCTCATGCCATGGCCTTTCAGATCGTACAGCACTACATGGTAGCGCTGCGCCAGCAGGGGCGCTATATTAAAATAGTAGATGGAAAGGTTGGTAAACATGCCATGCACCAGCAGCACGGTTTCCGCAGCTTCCCGGTTCATCTCCTGCACATGCAGGTGTATATGTGACTGCGTTGCTACAGGCATGTGTGAATATATTTTGTAATATCGCCCAGGTTCAAACGGATAATTTCATCCAGGTCCATGTTCGACAGCCAGCCGGTAAAATCTATGTCCTTGCCGAAATAGGTTTTTACTTTTTCGGAAAAAGACACGATCTCAATGCTGTCCATTTCCAGGTCTTTTGTGAAAGAGCTTTCCGCTGTTATGTCCAGGTCTTCCACAAATTCCTCGCCTATCACTTCTGTGATGAATTTTTTCAGCACCTGCAATATTTCCGCTTCGCTGAGCTGGGTAGGTTGTGTTAACTGGTCCATCCGATTATATAGTTTTTGTATTGAATAGTTTGAATGTGTACGCCTTTTATGGTTAAGGTTTCGCCGTTAACGGCTTCTACTACATATGCTTTGGGATTGCCCTGCAGGCCTTTGCCCAGCGATTTGCCATAGGCTTCCTTGGCTACCCAAAAGCGGGTAAGCCACTCTGCATGATTGCGGTTGCCCAGCAGCGCTAACTCCGCGGGATCAAACACCAGCTCCTCAAAGGCGTTGTTATGCCCGCGTATCTCTTCTATATCTATACCTACAGGTTTATTGAAGCGGGCAATGGCTACCGCGTCGGTATTTTTATGCGCCAGGGAAATGTGGATGTTGCCGGTCATATCGCCTGCTGTATAAGGCTGGCCGGTATTGGTTGAACGGATGGCAAATTCCACGGGGTAGTACAGGTTGCCGGCATTCAGCAGCAGGGCCTTTACGGCATCCTTTACCGCTACGCGGCTGATCACCCATTCCTTTTTCTTATGCAGGGGCAGGGCATTGTAATATTTTTTCTCTTCCTGGTTAAAATAGCGTTTTACAATAAAGTCCCAGGAGTTTACCCTGGCGTATGCATTGTGGAACATAAACACACCCGGTACAATTTCTTTTGCCAGCGCATTTTCGGGCGATATAAGGGCGTTCCACAGCGGCTCGTCTATTTCCAGGCGGCGGTTCTGCCAGCCGCGGACAATGGCCCATATTTTACCGTCCCTTTCCAGGATAAAATCAGCAAAGGCAAACTCGTTGTTCAGGGAGGTGAGCCGGCAGGTGCATTCAAAGCTACCCTGCTGGTCTTCCATGGGCTGGTAAAACTCCACTTCCTGTATTTTCACGGGAAAGGCTATACGGTCTTTTGGAAGCGTTAGCTGCAGCCACAGGCCAAACAGCTGCCCGGCATTGTCCAGCAGGGAGCCTTTGCCTGCGCCGCCTTCTATAATGCCGGTAATGCCTTTTTCCGCAACTACCTTTACTGCGGTAATGCCCTGGTAGGCAGGGCCGTGGAACATGCGCTGCGTGTATATTTGCTGCGGCGTAATGGTAATGTTCAGCGGCGCGCCTATGTTTGCGCCGGTACGGTCAGGCGTGCTGTATTGGCGCGACAGCTGCACTTCTGCGCTGGCATATTTTTCAACGTCCAGGTAAATACGGTCCGGCGCTTTCCATTCTCCTTTTACTGTTTCCCGGAAGGGAGTGGCCACGTTCATCCACTGAAGCACTTTCACCTGCATAATCTTTTGTACCTGCATGCCCGGGGCGCTTTCCCTGGCAATGTCGCCAAACATTTCCAGTATCATGGTCATAGGTATTACGGGCTCGCAGTCATCTGCACAATGCCAGCCCGGCCGCTGCCGTATCAGGGAATGGTCTATGAGGTAAGGATGCGTGTTCAGCGATACGCTCAGCTGCTTTATCACCGGCTGATTTTGCGGTGGCGGCGCCGCTGCAAAAGCAGTATGTACGTTTCCGTTAGTGCCGTTATGATGGACTGCTTTTTCCCGGAATATTTCCATTACCGATTGCTGTATGCCGGATATTTCCACAAAATTGTCCATCAGCGCCTGCATAACAGGAGAAGCTGCTTTTTCCGGAAGCATGTTGTGCCCGGCAGTGGGCGCAGCCAGGTTTTTAAGGGACGAGAGGCCGCTTACGATAGGAGAGCCCAGCTGTAGTTTTACCGGGCGGCCCAATGGTTTGGTTTTTATGGCAACGGTCGCTGCCGGCGCTTCCATAAAAGCGCTGTTTACCGCGTGCCCCTCTGCAAACAGGGCAGCCAGCACCCGTTGCAGCTGTGCAAGGCCGGAGCGGGTAGGTATGCTGGCCGCTATGGCGCTGTAGCTTTGCTGTTTCAGCGTATCATCTACAAAGCCTACCAGGCCGCCGGCGCCTACCTGTATGAATACACGTACACCGCCGGCATATAGTTTTTCGATCAGCTCGCGGAAGCGCACCGGTGCTATAAGATGCTCCACGCTGAGCCGGCGGATAGCCGCTACATCCTCCGGGTAAGGAGTTAATGTAGTGGCAGACCATACCGGTACTTTTGCCGGCTGAAACTGTAGCTCGTTCATGCCGGCCAGCAGCAGCTCCAGCTTTTCTTTTATAAAAGGGGAGTGAAAACCGGACTGGAAGGGCAGTACCTGGTAAAATACCTGTTCTGCCTTCAGCACGTTTATAAACGACTGCACGGCTTTATTGGTACCGCAAAGGATCACCTGCTGCGGGCAGTTATCAATGGAAAGGTAAATGTCTTTAACGCCGGCCAGTAAGGGTTGCAGCTTTTCATACCCGCAGCCGGCCACCAGGAAGGTGGCATTCTTTTGCTCAAACAGCGCAGGGTCAAGCCGGGCCTGTAAACGCAGCAGCGATTGTTCCGTTACCATTTCCGCGGCGTAGCCGGCCAGCCATTCGCCCAGGCTATGGCCGGCATTCAGGTGAGGCTGTACGCCCAGCAGCTTTAATGCACGGTCAAGAATGCCGCTGTTCTCCATTTGCTGCTGTGCGGCGCCCAGCACACTACCGCTGCCGGCTATACGCGGCAGGCCGGTGAGGTTAAAATACTGTGCTACGCTGGTGGTTTCACCGCCTGCCAGCCCGTCCAGGCCCGGGAACAGGAAGGCTATTTTACCGCCCTGCTGCAGCAGGGGATGGTTGGAGAACCAGATGTCGTTGCGGTTACGCCAGGGCTTATCTTTCTGCACTATTTTAACAGCGCGCTGTATGCGTTCCGGTGTGGGATCAAACAGGGCAATGCGGTAGCCGCCTTCGCCGGTATAGGTTTCGTTATTTTCCAGCGCCTGCAGCAGCGCGGCTTTGGTGGGCCTTGCCAGCAGCAGCACCGGGTCTTTTTGCAGGGGCGCGCCTGTGCCGTTAAACAGCTTGCCGGCAGCTTTTTCCTCCAGGGTAGCGGCTTCCAGCACCACATGCGCATTAATGCCGCCAAAGCCGAATGCATTTACACCCGCGCGCAGCGGCAGCCCGCTCTGGCTCCAGGGAGCGGCGGTTTGTACGGGCGTGAACCGCGTTTTTTCCATAAAGGGCAGGGGATCTTCGCAATGCAGGGTAGGGGGCAGCTGGTTGTGGTACAGGGCCAGCGCAGTTTTAATAAGGCCGGCAATACCGGCTGCGGGCATGGCATGGCCTATCATGGATTTAATGGTGCCAATGCCTGCTTTGGGCAGGTCCGGCGCGCTGCCGAAAACATGCAGCAGGGTTTCCAGCTCTGTTTTGTCGCCCAGCTGTGTGGCCGTGCCATGCGCTTCAATGTAGCCAATGTCGCGCAGGCTGGCACCTGCCTGCTGCCACGCCTGTAAAATGGCTTTGGTTTGCCCTTTTACGGAGGGGCTCATTACACTCACGCCTGCGCCGTCGCTTGACACGCCCACACCTTTAACGACGGCGTATATACGATGCCCGTCGCGGATAGCGTCATCCAGTCTTTTCAGCACAACAAAGCCGCAGCCTTCGCCTATCAGCACGCCATCCGCACGCTGGTCAAAAGGGCGTATCTGCTGGATGTGCGAGAGGGCGCCGAGCTGCGTAAAAATGCTCCAGAAAGGCGCGTTCTGTGAGGCGTGCACGCCGCCGGCTATCACCATATCGGCGCGGCGGCTGGTAAGCTCCCGCACCGCATGATCAACTGCTATGAGCGAGCTGGCACAGGCTGCATCCACCGTATAGGCAGTGCCGCCCAGGTTCAGGCGGTTGGCCGCCAGTGAGGCCACGAGATTGGGGATAAGACCCATGGCAGTATCGGGACCAAAGCGGCCTTTCCTTACCTGGAACTCTTTTTTCACGCGGTCTAATGCTTCCGCTTTTATACCGGGCAGCAGGTCCTGCAGTACCCGTACTATCTGTTCACCGGTTCTTATTATTTCAATACCTCTTACCGCACCGGGGCCGGGATAATTTCCCTTGCCGATGATGATGCCGGTGTTTTCCAGCGACAGCTCTTTTTCAAACACCGCTGCATCGGCGAGCGCTTTATAGGCCAGGTGCAGGGCCAGCAGCTGCTCCGGCTCAGTGCTTTCCACTACCAGGGGCAGTATACCAAACTGTATGGGATCAAACGCTGCGAAATCATCTATAAAACCACCCCGGCGGCAATAGAACCGGTCTACTGCCGCTTCCCCGTCAAAGAACATTTTTTCCATCCGGTTTTCCGGTACGGTTTGAATAGCATCTACCTTATTAATGATATTCTTCCAGAAAGCGGCTGCATCCGGCGCGCCGGGGAAGATGCATGACATTCCTATGATCGCTATATCGTTGCTCATCTGTTGTGGCCTGTTTTTTTGATAACATCACCCGCCATAATCACCACCTGGCTTTCATTGCCGTATTTCAGCTCGTCAATAAAGGTTTCCATACCATCGGGCAGCGGTATTAAGGCAATGCCGCGGCGCTCATATTCCTTTTCCAGCGAAGGTGATACCATGCCGGCGCCTTTCCACGGGCCCCAGTTAATGGCCATTACCTTTGCTTTCAGGTGCTGTTTCAGCACCCTTGCATAACGGTCCATTACGCTGTTGGCGGCAGCATAATCTGTTTGCCCGCGGTTACCGTATACAGAGGCTACGCTGGAAAACAGGATCACAAATTGCGTATGTGCATCCAGGTGTTCCGCCAGTACACGCAGGGGCGTTACCTTGGTAGAGAACACACGTTCAAAAGACTCCGGCGTTTTCTGGTGAAACAGCTTGTCTTCCAGCAGGCCGGCGCCATGCACTACACCGTCAATGCGGCCGTATGCTTTGCGTACCTGGTTCATAAAGGCGCGCAGGGCAGGTTCATCCCGCAGGTCCAGGGAGTGATAGCTAACGGTGGCCCCGTTCTGCTCCAGCGCGGTAAGCGTATGCAAGGCCTGGTTGTGCTTGTATATTTCGGCGGTGCGCTTTTCAATGTCGGCCGGTTTTTTCAGCTGGCCCTGCGCCAGTACGTACTGCCGTATCTCATCTTTGGTTTGCAGGTGCGGGCGATTTTCATGCGCCTGTGCGCGCGGATCTGCAGAGCGGCCTACCAGTATGTAATGACAGGGATATTCCCTGGAAAAGCGGATCATCAGCTCCGCGGTAATGCCCTGCGCACCGCCGAATACCAGTACAACGGATTGTTGGGTAAGATGGATGTCGGGCGTTTGGCCAATGGTTAACGGCGCATGCACCGGTTGCAGCGTTTGGCGCTGCCCGTTATGGTACACTACTTCCGCCGGCCCTTCAGGATGCAGTATCTCATCCAGCGCAATGGCGGCAATGTTTTCCGGCAACAGCCCGGACGCCAGGTTAATAGTGCGGCATCTGGTATGCTCATACTCTTTACCCAGGCTTTTGAAAAAGCCGCTGTAACCCTGCAGGTGCTGCAGCAGCAACGGGTCTGCGGTTTGCGTTACATGGCTGTCGAAATCAGAGAGGGCATATACCCATTTCACTTTCTCAAAATCCAGCTTTTTCACCATGGAAAAAGAAGTGATGATATTGCTTTGCCTGGGCGATGAAAAAATATCGAGTATAATAAGGCCATGATAGCCGTGCAGCGGATCGCTTTCCTGTATAATGGCCGCCTGTGCGCCCTGCTGCTCCAGGAGCTGCTGAATGGCCGCGGCAACAGAACCACCATCATCCGTAATGGCAAAATGCATTCCCTGCAGCTTTGCGGGCGACATACGCTGCAGTGCGGCAGGTGTAAGCTCAAAGCGCAGGCGGGAGAGCTTTTCTTCCAGGCTTTCTTTTACAAATCCCTGTTCTATGATCTTTTTGGCTTCCTGCACCGGCTCAAAGTTAGCGGCAGTGCTTTCTGCAATCCAGGTGATAAGGCCCTGCAGGGTTTTGATAGCGGCCAGCTTTTCCATCATTTCCTCATCATTGCCGCCGGCCTGCTGCAGGTTGCCCAGGCGCGTTTTCAGCTCGCCAATGATTTCCATGCGTTTAATGGAGTCAATGCTCAGGTCTGCCTCCAGGTCAAGCTCCAGGCCCAGCATATCTGCCGGGTAGCCGGTTTTTTCACTCACTACGTTTAACAGTACGGCTTGTATTTCAGTAACAGGTAAGCCTTTACTTTGTGTTGCGGGGGGCGCTGTTTCCTGCGCATTGGCGGTGAGCCATGCTACCAGGCCTTTCAGGGTTTTGATAGCGGCCAGCTGCTCTACCAGCAGCTCTTCGCTTTGGGTGCTGCTGTTAAAGCCGCCCAGCCGGGTTTTCAGCTCGCCAATGATCTCCATACGTTTAATAGAGTCGATGCTCAGGTCTGCCTCCAGGTCCATTTCCATGCCCAGCATATCCGGCGGGTAGCCGGTTTTATCGCTGATCACAGCCAGCAGCACTGCTGTTACGTCTTTGTTTGCAGTGGCCGGCGCGTGCGTTACATTCGTATGCAGGTGGCCGTTAGTGCCATATCCATTGCTGCCGTTATGCCCGTTGGCGCCGTTGGTGTGCACGGGTATGGATTTTTGCGGCGCCAGGTCCGGCAGCTCCGCAGCCTGGAAGCTTTGCGGCGCATGGCCCAGGTAGCCCAGTATCACATCCCGCTGGGCCTGTACAATATGTTTAAGACTGTTCAGGTAAGCGGCCACCATTTGTTCCGCGCTGTTGTTATTCATCACTGCGGCAGCAGGAGCATTGCCTTTTAACGCCAGCGGCGTAACAATGGGGAGCGCGCCATGCGCAGGCAGGCTGCCGGTTGCCGGTACGGCCATTTGCCCGTTCACCAGCCAAACAGTAGCCGGTTTTTTGTATTGATCAATGGCATCCAGGTTCAGCTGGTTAATATTACGGCCTTCGAACAGGCGGTTCAGCAGTACGGTTCTGCCGCTGGCCATGTAGCGCGCAATAGTATGCAGCAGGCAGGTAATGCCCTGCTGGTCTTTGTCTTCTGTATGCAGTACCAGCGCATCACCGCTTATGATAGACCTGGTTAGGTTGCCCAGCACCTTACCCGGACCCACTTCAATGAATACACGCGCACCGTGGGCATACATCTGTTCAATTTCTTCAGTAAAGCGTACGGGCTGCACCAGGTGCGCTGCCAGCCTTTCCTTTATAGCGTTGGGCGCTGTGGGATATACAGCTGCTGTGGTATTGGACCATACCGGGATAGCAGGCGTATTGAAGGCGGCCTCTTTCAACGCACGGGCATACAAATCCTTGGCGCCGGACAGCAGCGGGCTATGGAAAGCGCAGGCAACCTCCAGCTGCTGAAAAGATATATTGGCGGCAGTAAGCTTATCTGCCAGGCGGGCAATAGCAGGTGTTGCGCCGGCCACCACCCATTGCGTGGGCGAGTTATGATTTACCAGGTATACATCGCTTTCGCCTTCAATAGCAGTGGTAAGGGCCTCCTGCCGGCAGCCCAGCGCCAGCATGGCGCCTTTATCCGCGCCCACGGCATCCAGTATGGCGGCTGCCCGTTTTTCACTTAACGGCACCAGCTGGTCTTCTTCAAACACTTTAGCAAAGCAAAGGGCGGGCAGCTCGCCGTAGCTGTGGCCGGCCACCATGTCGGGCACAATGCCCAGCTCCTGCAGGAAAGTGGCAATGGCCAGGTCTACCACGCCCAGGAGCGGCTGTGCCAGGCGGGTATCTTTAATGGCTGCTTTCTGTGCTTTGGCTGCCGCTTCATCAAAAGCAGCCGGCGGAAACAGGATGTGCTCATACCGTGGCTTGTGCTTTAACAAACGGCGCATGGCGGGGAAGGCAACGAACAGGTCGCGCGCCATGTTCACCCGCTGGCTGCCCTGCCCGGGAAACAGGAAAGCTACCTTGCCCTGCAGCGGCTGTATGGTGTACACGCCGTTGGTAGCAGCGCCCGACAGGGCCAGGTCCAGCTTTAGCAGCAGGTCGTCTGCACTGCCGGCCACAATGCATACCTGCACCGGGGCGTCGTGGTGTTTATAAAGGCTGAAGGCAATGTCCTTTAAAGGGATGCTATCATTTTTTTCCAGCAGCGTTTTTATGGTTAGCAGCATTTGCTGCGCTGCTTCATAAGTATGACCGCGGAACACAAACAGCTCTGCCGGCCAGGCATTCATTACAGCTGCGGGCTGCGGCATCGCGGGGTCGTTTTCTATTACTGCATGAAAGTTAGTGCCGCCAAAACCAAAGGCGCTGATGCCGGCTACCCGTTTATCATCATTCCAGGTACCGGTTTGCTTATTAAATGCAAACGGGCTATGCGCGGGGTTATAAAAGCTGTTGGGTGTTTCCAGGTGCAGGGTAGGTGGTTTTACGCCGTGGTATACCGCAAGTGCCGCCTTTATTAAGCCGGCCAAACCCGCGGCGCATTTGGTGTGGCCTATCTGTGTTTTAACAGAGCCCAGGTAAGTTTGCGCAGTGGTAGCGCCGGAGCGGATGAGCATATCGGAGATGGCGCTCAGCTCTGTTTTGTCGCCTACCACGGTGCCGGTGCCATGCGCTTCCAGCAGCCCTACGGCGGCCGGTGACATGCCGGCCTGTTCGTATGCCCGTTCCAGTGCCCTGGTTTGCCCGGCTTTGCGCGGTGCGGTAAGGCCCAGGCTTTTGCCGTCGCTGGAGCCGCCAACGCCTTTAATAACGGCATAAATGGTATCGCCGTCGCGTTTTGCATCCTCCAGGCGTTTCAGCACTACCATGGCAATGCCTTCGCCCAGCGTAATGCCGTCGGCGTTAGCATCAAAGGTGGCGCACCTGCCTTTGCGGCTTAGCGCGTGGGTGCTGGCAAACATCAGGTAATCGTTAATGCTGTTATGCAAGTCGGCGGCGCCGGCTATTACCATGTCTGATTTTTCCAGCACCAGCTCCTGGCAGGCCAGGTCAATGGCTGCCAGGGAAGACGCGCAGGCCGCATCTACGGTGTAGTTACGGCCGCCCAGGTCAAGCCGGTTGGTAATACGGCCGGCAATAACGTTGGCCAGCACGCCGGGGAAAGAGTCTTCCGTGAGCCGGGGCAGCGCTGCATCCAGCTCAGGCGGCATCTCGCCGAATATTTGCGTGAACAGGGCGCGGAAGCCGTAGTTATTGGCCAGGTCTGTACCGGCTTCTGTTCCGATGATAACAGATACATTCTCCCGGTTGATATTCAGCCCGCCATAGCCCGCATTGTCCAGCGCCTGTTTGGCTACCAGTAAGCTAAGCAGCTGGGCCGGATCAATGGCCGCCAGCGATTGCGGGGGAATGCCAAAAGCTACGGGATCAAAATCTATTTTAGGAATAAACCCGCCCCATTTGGAAGGTGTTTTTTCACCGTTGGTAGCAGCGGCATCATAATACAGGGTTTTATTCCAGCGTTCATCCGGTACTTCGGTTACACAATCTTTGCCCAGTATGATGTTGCGCCAGTATTCCTCTATGTTGCGGGCGCCGGGGTAAATGCAGGCCATCCCTATAATAGCTACGTTCAGTGCTTTTTCCGTAGCATCTGGCATTGCAGGCAATGCCGCTTTTTCAATAATGCTGCAGCTGTCGGCGGCTACATTTTTATGCAGGCCGGCAACGGTGGTAATGGTATTGCGCAGCGCTGCTACCTGGCCTATCATGTACATGCCGCCGGAAAGCTGGTCTGCAGGGCTTATTTCTGCCAGGTCATTGCCGCTGCGCGCTATACCTTTGGCGGCTATACGTAAACGGCCTACGTTCAGCTGCTCCAGCTGCGCCCATATTTCTTTTTTATCAGCACCGGCCAGGTGCAGGCGTTCTTTTTCCTTATTAAAATAATCGGCAAAAGGCGTGTACAGGCAGCGGGTTTCATGGCCCGGTGCTGTTTCCAGCAGTATAGTGTGCTTATGGGCAATGGCCTGTTCCTGGAACCGGGGAAGGATAGCGCCGCTGCTTACTGCCTCCTGCGTATAGATGTAAGCGGTGCCCATCAGCACGCCGGTTTTAGCGCCCCGTGCCGCCAGCGGCGCCGCCATTACAGATATGAAGGCGGCCGACAACGCATCATGAATACCGCCGGCAAAGAACACGCTGAACTGGTTGGCATGCTCTTCCTGCAGCAGGCGCTCTACCTGGCGCTCCCATAATACCAGGCTGGATAAGGGGCCTACGTGGCCGCCGCATTCGCGGCCTTCAAACACGAAACGTTTGGCGCCTTCTTTAATGAACATATCCAGCAGGGAAGCAGAGGGTACATGCAGGTAGGTTTTAATGCCTGCCAGCTCCAGCGCTTTGGCTTGAGAAGGCCGGCCGCCGGCTATTAATACAACAGGTGGTTTTTCCTCTTTAATATAGTTGAGCTGCTCTTCGCGCAGCTCCGGCGGCGCAAAGCCCAGTATACCAACGCCCCAGGTTTTATTGCCTGCCAGCGCTTTGGTTTCCTGTATGAGCTTTTGTGCGGCAGCGCCTTTTAACAGGGAAAGCGCAACAAAGGGCAGCGCGCCTGCATCTGCTACTGCAGCGGCAAAAGCAGGTACATCGCTCACGCGTGTCATAGGCCCCTGCGCAATAGGGTAGGTGATATGCAGCTCTTGGGATAATGCGTTGCCAGGGCTGATGACCTGCAGGGTTTTGGCTTGCTGCAGATGGCCATAGGCCGCTTCCTGCAGGCCGAATATTAAACGGTTCAGCTTTTTGTAGCGTTGCACCAGGTCAATGCCAATGGCAATATCCTGGCCCAGGGGTATGTACCCTTTATCCAGGTCGGTAATGCCCAGGTACGGCGCCAGGTCGGATTGGGTGGCTTTTTCCGGCAGCATGGGCGAGTTAGGCCTTGCCAGCACCCGGTAATGATCCACCAAACGGGTTTCGGCGCCGCTCAGCTTTTCGCAGGTACTTTTTATAGCGGCAGGCGCATTGCATTCGGGGAACAGGAGCAGCTGGCTATCCAGCACTATACCGGTAGCGCCGGTAGCGGCCAATGCCGCGGCAGTGTGCACGCCAACACCGCCCTGCACCCATATTTCCAGGCCGCTTATTTCCCGTACTATGCGCTGGAACAGGATGAAAGACGACTCATCGCTCACGGCGCCTGCGCCTTCATTGCCTTTTATAATAATGCCCTGCGCATTGGCTGCTTTTGCTTTATGCGCTTCGTCCACTGAATGTACCTGGTAGTAGATGGATATATGTTTGGGCAGGGCGATGTTAACACCATAAGGAATAATAGCCAGTGAAACCTGTGCCGGCAGGGAGATGGCCGACAGCTGCGCATTGCTGAAGCATACGCCGAAAGGCTGTTCATTTTGTGCAGTAATGGTGTTGAGGGCTGCCTGGGCTTTCAATAAATCGCGGCCCAGGTGAAGTACAGGAAGGGCTTTTGCTTTATGTAACGACAATACAAGGCCTGCATCTGGTTGCTCCAGCGGAGTAACCCCGATAATTTTCATTTTTCCCATGATAGTGGTTTTATTCCGGCAGGGCATACTTATGCTAACAGAACTGGTACAGGCTGTTATTCACAAGGGTTTTCATGGTCCTCTCCGGATCGGTCTTTATGGCTATTCACAATAGTTGGTTCGTTTTCTTTTATATATACGGTTTATTTGCCTGGCAGGGTTCTGGCGGTCATACATTTTTAAAATAGTGATATAGGTGTTATACCAGGCAAGGGTACTTTGCAATAAAGATGGATATAGGTTTTTCAATCTGTCAAAAGCAAAGGACTTTTATATAAAAGCGCCGTATTTAAAAGATATAGTCTGCCGGTCAAAAAATCCAATCTGTTATTTCACACGTTTACATGCTGTTGCTGTCAGAACATTCATCCCTTTTGGAAAAGGAACACATCATCGTTCAGTCATAAACAATCATGGTTTAGGTTGCATCCTGGCGAGATAGTAAAATTTTAGGTTCATAGGTGCTTATTTTGAGTAATTCTTACATGAATTTACAAAAAAAGCAAAAGGCTATCCGGTGGTAACGTATTTTTAACACGCCCGCTTACTTCAATAAAGGATATATATTTTCTTAATATCCCTGGAATGCTCATAAAAAGGGATGCGGTGAATATTTATGAAGCGCGTTTATTTCAGATTAGCTTTTTTGAGGGGGATATAAGATGAAACAGCGTACGAAGAAATCACCCGGGGAGATACTGTAACTTAACGCAAATAATTTACACGGATAAGCGAAATCAATTACGAATTGACAATTACGAATTACGGATGGAATGCAATAGTTAGCAGTGTTGCGGTTAACTCGCTTCGGTCATCATCCGTAATTCGTAATTGACAATTCGTAATTGCCTACTGCCAGCCGCCGCCCAGGGTTTGGTACAGTTGTACGGTGCCCGACAGCATATCGCGGCGGGCATGCACCAGCGCCAGCTCTGCTTCCAGCACGCTTTTCTGCGCGGTAATGATTTCCAGGTAGGAGGCATAGCCAGCCAGGAAAAGATCATTGGCGGTAGATACGGCGTTTTGCAGCACGCTTACTTCCTGGGCCCTTAAAGCGTATATGCGCTGCTGGTTATACATGTAACCCAGCGCAACAGACGTTTCCTGGTATGCTTTTAATATTTTTTGCTGGTAATTATAATAAGAGATGCGGCTGTTGGCAGCGCTGATACGGTATTGCGCCTGCAGTTGCTTTTGATTGAACAGCGGCGCAGTAAGGCCGCCCAGTATGCCATAAGCAAAGGAGCCCGGCTCCAGCAGCAGGCCTGCCTTAAATGCATTAAAGCCCGCGTATGGCGTTATGTTTAAAGAAGGCAGAAAGGCTTTGCGCGCAGCGCCTACATCTGCTTTGGCGGCAGCCAGCTCCAGCTCGGCCTGTTTAATGTCCGGGCGGTTGGTAAGCAGGCTGCTGGGCAATCCCGGCCGCCAGGGCGCAGCAAGGGTATCAATATTCAGCGCCTTGCTGCGGGCAATGGGCTGCGGAAAACGGCCCAGCAGAAAATTCAGCTGGCTTTCTATGGCCAGCTGCTGCTGCCGGGTGCGATGCTCCAGGCTGCGGGTATCGAGCAGCTGCGCCTGGAACTGTTGTACCGCCAGCAGGGTAGCACGGCCGGCTGATTGTTGTATCTGCACGGTTTCCAGCGCTGTTTCCTGCAATGCAATGTTCTTTTTAATAATTGCCAGCTCACTGTCCAGCGCTATCAGCGTGTAATAATGCGCCGCTACTTCCGACACCAGGAAAGTGGTTAACAGCCGGCGGCCCTGCGCGCTGGCCAGGTAACGCGCCACCGCTGCCTGTTTGCGCTGTTTTATCTTGCCCCACAGGTCTACCTCCCAGCTGCTGCGCAGGCCCAGGAAAAAATCCGGTGTGGGATCAGGAATATGTTGATCCTTATTGATGTTGCCGGATAAATTCGTATCAAAGTTGCCTACACCGTTCATGGTGTACTTGCCGAATTTATCAACGCCGGCGGTTGCCGCAATGTTCACATTAGGCAGCCATGCATACTTTGCCGCCAGCAGCGCAGCTTCGGAAATTTTCATTTGCTCGGTGCTGGTTTTTAAGGCATAGTTATTTTTTAACGCCGTATCTATCAGCGCACGCAAATGCGGGTCTGTAAAGAACTGCTGCCAGGGTATATGCCCTATGCCTGCAGTATCTGCATTGGCGCCGGCCAGGGCAAAAGTATCGGGCAGCTGCTGATTGTCCGGCAGCGCCAGCGGCTTCGGCACGCGGCAGCCCCAAACCAGCAACAGCAGGCCCAACGCGCAATATCCCATATACAGGGCCGCACGTGTAAACCCTGTACGCCGGCTGTGCGGCTGCACACGGTATCTCCGCCGGCCGGGTTGTTTGTTATTTATCTCAGGCAATTTATTCAGTTGCATCATGTTGTTTTGTTTAAGTGTTTGCGTGACAGGCCGGCGAATAATACATACAGTCCTGGTATTACCAGCACGCCGAACACAGTGCCTATTAACATACCTCCGGCCGCTGCGGTACCAATGGAGCGGTTGCCCATGGCGCCTGCGCCGGCAGCCATACACAGGGGTATTAAACCTGCAATAAATGCAAAGGAGGTCATGAGGATGGGCCGCAAACGCGATACCGCGCCTTCTTTGGCGGCTTCCAGCGGCGACAGCCCTTCTTTATTGCGCAAAATGGCAAACTCCACGATCAGGATTGCATTTTTGCCCAGCAAACCAATCAGCATTACCAGCGCTACCTGCGCATAGATGTTGTTTTCAAGCCCCAGTAATTTCAGCGACAGGAAGGCGCCGAAAATGCCGGCCGGCAACGATAGTATAACCGGCAGCGGCAGCAGAAAGCTTTCATATTGCGCGGCCAGCAGCAGGTACACGAACACCAGGCATATCAGGAAAATATAAACGGCCTGGTTGCCGGAGAGTATCTGCTCACGCGTCATGCCGCTCCATTCATAGGTGAAGCCGCGGGGCAGCGTTTTGGCGGTTTCCTGTATGGCGCGTATGGCGTCGCCGCTGCTGTAGCCCGGCGCGGCATCGCCATTGATCATGGCCGCGGTGTACATGTTGTAGCGGGTTAGCTGCTCCGGCCCGTACACCCTTTCCAGCCGTATAAAGTTGGAGAAGGGCACCATTTCCCCTTTATCGTTCTTCACGTACAGGTGCAGCACGTCTTCCGGCTTGGTGCGGTATTGCGGTGCGGCCTGCACCATCACCTTGTACATTTGCCCGAAGCGGATGAAGTTGGAGGCGTAGTAGCTGCCTAACAGTGTTTGCAGCGTGTTCATGGCATTCTCAATGCTTACGCCTTTTTGCGCGGCCCGTTCCTCATCAACATGTATCAGGTATTGCGGGAAGCTGGGATCGAAGTTGGTAAAGGCGGAGCCTATTTCCGGCCGTTTTTTTAATGCCGCTATAAAATCATTGGTAACAGTGGCCGTTTGCTCCAGGTCGTCGCTGCGGGTTCTGTCCAGCACGCGCAGCTCAAAGCCGCTGGCATTACCAAAGCCCGGTACAGTGGGGGGCGGGAAAAACTCGATGTTGGCGTCTGTAATATGTGCTGTTTTTTCCTCCAGCTCCGCTATCATGTCTGTTACCGACATTTTTCTTTCTTCCCAGGGTTTCAGGTTAATCATACCCATACCATAGGAAGCGCCGGCAACGTTATTCACCAGGCTAAAGCCCGCCAGGGTAGACACCGACTCTACCGCGTCTATTTTGCGCGTTACGGCATATACCTCTTCCAGCACCTTTTCCGTACGTTCTACGGTGGCGCCGGGCGGCGTGGTTACATTCACGTATATCATGCCCTGGTCTTCCGAAGGAATGAAGCCCGAAGGCAGTATGGAGCTAACGCCCCAGGTAGCCAGGAAAAAGAGCAGCAGCAGGCCAACCGTAACCAGCCTGCGGCTGGCAATACGGCCCAGCAGGCTGCGGTAGCCGTTGGCCGTAGCATCGTACCCTTTATTAAAACCTTTGAAGAAACGCTGCAGCAAGTTTTTACGCGGCGGCCGCCCATGCGTGTTCTTTAGCATAATGCCGCAGAGTGCAGGCGTTAACGTTAATGCATTGATGCCGGATATAACAATGGCAAATGCAAGCGTTAACGAGAACTGCCGGTAAAACACGCCCACCGGGCCTGAGAGGAAGGCTACCGGCACAAATACGGCCGACATTACCAGCGTTATGGCCACAATAGCGCCGCTGATCTCTTTCATGGCGGCCAGCGTGGCCTCCAGCGGCGGCAGGTGGTCTTCGCTCATTTTTACGTGCACGGCCTCTACCACTACAATGGCGTTATCCACCACAATACCAATGGCCAGCACCAGCGCAAACAGCGTAAGCAGGTTAATGGAAAAGCCCAGCAGCTGCATAAAGGTAAGGGTGCCGATAAGCGCCACCGGCACCGCCAGCGCGGGAATAAGGGTAGAGCGGAAGTCCTGCAGGAACAGGAACACTACCACGAACACCAGTATGAATGCTTCAAACAGGGTGCGCACCACTTCATGTATGGAGGCATCCAGGAAGCGCGATACATCGTAGTTGAAATTGTACGTCATGCCCGGCGGAAAGGAGGTGGCCTTCAGCTGCGCCATACGGTCCTTTACGTTTTGTATTACCTCCCGCGCATTGGAGCCGGGGCGTTGTTTCAGCATGATGGATGCAGAGGGCTTACCGTCTGTTTTAGACACCATGCCGTAACTTAACGACCCGAACTCCAGGTCTGCCACGTCTTTCAGCCGCAGCATAGACCCATCTGCCTCTGTGCGCAGGATAATGCCTGCATACTGGGAAGGCTCAAAATACTTCCCGGTGTAGCGCAGTACATATTGTAACAGTTGTGGGCTTTTGTCGGAACTTTCGCCGGTTTTACCGGGTGCGGCTTCAATATTCTGCCGGCGTATGGCGCTAATGATCTCCTCTGTGGAAATGTTGTAGGCCAGCATGCGGTCGGGCTTCAGCCATACGCGCATGGCGTATTCCTTGGCGCCCATGATCTCCGCAAAGCCAACGCCGTCAATACGTTTCAGCTCCTGCAGTACGTTAATGTCTGCAAAGTTGTAAATGAACTGCTCATCCAGGCTGGGATCGTCGCTCATAATATTGAGGTACAGCAGCATGCTGTTCACCTCTTTTTCTGTAGTTACGCCGGCCTTGATTACCTCTTCGGGCAATTCGTCTATAATAGTGGCCACGCGGTTTTGTACGCTCACCGCTGCCTGGTCCGGGTCTGTGCCTACCTTAAAAAAGATCTCAATCAGTGTAATACCGTTGTTGCTTACTACGGTTGACATATACGTCATGCCCGGCACGCCGTTAATGGCGCGTTCCAGCGGCGTGGCCACTGCTTTGGCGCACACTTCGGCATTGGCCCCGGTATATTTAGCCGTAACCGTTACAGAAGGCGGCACAATATCCGGGAATTGGGTAACCGGCAATGTGTACAATGCCAGCAGGCCCAGTAACAGTATGATCAAAGAAATAACGAGCGACAGTACCGGCCGCTTTATAAAAGTATCGAACATGTGTTTGTTTTGTTTTTGCTCCCTTACATTTTTTTATCCAAAAGGCTGTCAAGGGGAATGATTACAGGACTGATATGCATACCATCGCGGATGCTTTGTGTGCCTTCGCATACAATCCGTTCGCCGGGCTGCAGGCCATCTTTTACAATGTAACAGTGGGCCAGGCGGGAGCCGGGCATAAAGCTGCGCATAGCTACGCGGTTGGCATTGTCCACCACGAATACGTAGTTCTTATCCTGCATTTCAAATACGGCTTTCTGGGGGATGATCAAGGCATCCTCCACGGTGTTCTCCAGCTGTACATTGCCGCTGGCGCCGTGTTTCAGCAGCTTTTGCGGGTTAGGGAAGCGGGCGCGGAATGCAATGGCGCCGGTAGATGACTCAAATTCCCCTTCCACGGTTTCTACCTTGCCGGGGTACTTATAGCTGGTACCATCGGCCAGTATGAGCTGTACGGTTTTATTACTGGGCCCTTTCTTTGATTTCTGGTATTCCAGGTATTCTGTTTCCGATACATTGAAATAGGCATACATTTCATGCGTGTCTGAAACAGTGGTAAGCAGCGTGCCATCTGTTACCAGGCTGCCTGTTTTCAGCGGAATACGGTCTATTATGCCGTCGAAGGGCGCGTGAATATTAGTATAGTTCACATGCATGGCGGCCTTGGTAACGGCGGAACGCGCTTCATCTATCCTTGCGTGCGCAGCGGTAAGCTTGGCATTGGCTACTTCCAGCTCGGTAGGAGCTATCACCTTTTTATCTACCAGCATTTTTACGCGGCGGGTATCTACTTCCGCGGCCTTTGCTTCTGCAATGGCGCTGCTGAGGTTTGCGTTGGCTTCGGCCAGCTGCGCCTTGTATTCTTCATTGGTGATGGAAAAGAGCAGCTGTCCCTTTTTTACGTCCTGGCCTTCATCTACGTATATCTTTTCCAGGAAACCATTTACGCGGGCCCTGATCTCTACATTACGCACAGCCTGCAGGCTGGCTACATAGCTGTGTTTTAATAAAGTATCTTTTGTTTCCAGTTGCGTAACCGGGAAGGGTTGCGCTTTTTGCTTCTTATTGCGGGTGCTGCCGTTGGATATGCACCCGTTCAGTAAAATCACCGCCCACGCTGCAAGGGCCCATATAATACGCTCCATTGTATAAATCCTGTTGTATGCGCCTGAGTTGGCACTGGTTAGTAAATAATTAATAGTGAACAAGAAACAGCCGTCCGGGTAGTACACGGGTACCGCGGGAATGGATATTCTTTTTCATATTAACCGGCATAGGATGCCTGTCCCGCATAGGGGACCTGTAGTGTTTGAAAGTGAGATGGGGAGCAGCTCAGAACAAGGCGAGCCGGAACAGGAAAGTATAATAAGCAGGCAGAAAGCAGTCCTGCCATTGATATACGCCGCTTTTGGTTTCTTTTTCGCAGATGTAATAGTCCTGCCGGGTTTCCGGGTACAGGATGCGGGGGCTGCAGCTGAACTGTTGCGTAGGCGCGTTCAGGTAATACCGCTGCTTACGGCCTTTGTTGGTAGCGTTGCGCAGTATATCGCTGGTGTCATCCAGGTCACTGGCCAGCATGTTCACCGCTACATGGGTAAAAAAGGTATCTGCAAACAGGGGAGCTGCAGTTTGTAAATGCTTATCGTTCGCAGCTACGGTGTTTTGCAGCGGGGCCCCGTCGGGAAAAAAGCCTGCTACCTGCCGTAAGCTGAAGAACAGCAAACAGCAAAGCCATTTAAATGGTATGTGCAGTTTTTTCGCCAAGGTTGAGTTGAAGGTTTTGGTCCCCGAATGATAGCTACAAATATAGCATCTATCAACCGGTTGTCAAAGCAAAAGTGGGTAGTTTCTCCCCATGCGGAATGCCCAACGGGCTGTTTTACGCCCTATGGTAAAGGGTTTAACGAAATGTTAAAAAATGTGTAGACAAAGTCATCAACTTCGCGGCTGGCAAAGCTAACGCATGACGGTTTTATAATCACGGTTTTTTGGACACCAACATTGTTATATACGCTGCAATATATAACAGCAGGAGTGGGATAGGCGCTCGCTAACCCCCCGGTATAAACGTAAAGCTGTTGCCGGATGTTTTACGGTTATATGGCGGTTTGCAAAGC
>NZ_DASTRI010000065.1:0-7412 GCF_035761305.1 Chitinophaga sp.
GTAATGGCCTTCTTCGGCGCCGGTAGCCGCCCATTCGAGCTTATTATTATCCAGCACTTTGATGTCTGACAGGAATGTACCTATGGAGTTCACCACTTTTACCTGGGTGCTGTCGGCCAGGAAGGTCCAGGTACCGTCATACCGGTCGCCCTTTTCGTCTATTTCCCAATAGGAACCGTCTGTATTGAATTTAACCTGGTTCCTGGATAAGTTATAGGAAACGTTGGCTTTATCCACTTTCCATACCAGCGAAGCGCCTGCTTCACTATAATCATAAAAGTATTCGTAATACCGCCAAACTCCTGAGGTGATCAATTGTAATTTCCCGCCCGCAACCTGTTCCGGCTCGGGGTCTTTGGAACATGCGCCTAAGGATAGGGATGCGAAGGCTAACAAAGCTAATTTTAAACTTGTTTTCATAAAAGCAATTGTACTTTAATTAAATATAAAGGGATATGTATCGTCTAATAACAAACATTAAACAAATATAATATTCGAATATGATTTTATGAAATAACCTGTAAAAAGAGCGGCCCAGGCAAAAGCCCGGGCCGTTTAGTAAAGAGTGAACACATTAGAAAATATCTATTTAATGTCGATTGGTACAGTGACTTTTACGCTAAAAGTACGGCCCATGTTAAATACGCCCATACGGCCGGTTACTTCATTTACCGGCGCATATTTCAGGCGGCTTAAATGGCTCTGGTATGCCACATCGCCAAGGTTGTTTACGGCAAAGTGCAGGGAGAACAGCGTTTTGCTGTTCCGGTTCACTATATCGGCTCCCAGGTGCGCATTCAATAAAGTATATCCGTTTGTAGGCGTTTCTGTTTCATAGGCGCTGAACACGTTGTTCTGATCCAGGTTCATATCCATTTGCAGGCCTATGTAGGCATTCCGCAGGCTTCCGCCCACTTTTTTAAAGTTGCCACGCAGCTCGCTTAACCAGCGACCGGGGGGAATATTGGGCAGGAATTCGGTAGAGTCGGTGGCATTGGAGGCTACCGCGCGCACATAGGAGAAAGTGTTCTCGAAGTGCAGCCAGTCAATGGGATGCGGGTGTATATCAAGTGAAAACTCCCCGCCATACAGGTTAGCGCTGGTTTGCTGGTATTTAAAGGCGCTGTAGCCTTCGTCATTATCTTCCGCGGGGATAGAGTCCATACCGGCGGCGTTCAGCAGCTTGCGGGAAAAAATGAAGTTGGTAATATGATTGTAAAACACGCTGGCGCCAATAGATACATGCTCTGTATTGAAGTCAATACCGGCATCGCCCTGGGTGCTTACTTCAGGCTTCAGATCCTGGTTGCCGTATTCGTATTTAATAGTGCCTTCATGCACGCCGTTGGCGGCCAGCTCCGCAATGTTGGGAGCGCGGAAACCACGGGCGGCATTGAGCTTCAGCGTTACCTTATCGCTGGCTTCGTAGCTGATGCCTGCGCTGGCGGATATATTGGAAAAGCTGCGGTCAAACTTCGCAAACTTGGTGGTGCCGCCATCTTTAGGCGCGCTTACCGGGGCGCCGTCTTCATCCAGGTACAGCGGCTTAGCGTTAAGGGAGCGGGTATCAAAGCGCAGACCGCCGCTTAAAGTAAGCCGGTCAAAGGTTTTGCGGGTAATGGCAAAAGCGCCGAAGTCGAACAGGTTATACGCGGGTACCAGGAACTCATCTCCTGTTACGCGGTTCTGCTGCTGCATGCCGTTTACACCCACAGAGGTTTGCCAGCCGCCCATTTCCGGGAAAAAGTATTTGAGGGCGTAGTTAAATGTTTTCAGCTTCAGGTACAGCTCCGGCGCATCGGGGTTCAGCACATCGCCAAACTCGCGGCGCTGGTTGTACTGGTAGCCCAGCGTAAGGCCCAGGCGCCCGCCATTTTGCAGGTACAGGCTATTATCCCACACCAGCTTGTTATGGTTGATCTTTTGTTTGGGCACCTGCATGCTGTATGATTTGAAGTTTGTGGCGGCTCTTTCCTCCTCTGTTCCGTTCACATTTACGGGCTGGATAAAATGCCCCTGCTCATCGCGGTCGCCTTCTACCAGGCCCAGATTCTGGTTAAAGGAAGTAAAGCTCAGGCGGGAGTAGCCCCATTGTTTGTTAATGCCAATGCCGGCGCCATAGTTGGTATTGTTAAAGCGGGAGTTGAACACATAATCATCGTACTTGTTCTTATAATCATGCGCCCATTTCTGTGTGCCGAAAACATTCCAGCTAAACCCGTTCTGGTTACCGGCAAGGTCGGCATGATAGGATATTTGCCCGTTATTGGTAAGATAATTAGCGGCTACATTGCCTTTAATGCTGCCCTCCGGCAGGAGCGCCGGCGGTACTATGTTTATTACACCTGCCAGCGCATCTGAGCCGTAAACCAGTGAGGCCGGGCCTTTCAGCACTTCTATTTTACCAACATTGTAATCATCTATTTCAATACCATGCTCATCGCCCCACTGCTGGCCTTCCTGGCGTATGCCATCCCCTATTACCACCACGCGGTTATAACCCAGGCCGCGGATAAAGGGCTTGGATATAGCCGGACCGGTAGTTACCTGGTTCACACCGGGTATTTTGGCAATAGCGTCGATAATGTTGGTAGAGATATTCTGATCCAGGTAGTTTTTACGGATCACGCTGATGGGCGTTGGGTTTTGCTTTACGGAAGTGGCCATGTTTACGCCGGTAATTACCACCTCATTCTTTTCAATAAGGGTTTCCGACAGCTCAAAATCATGCGTGGTGGCCCCGCTCACGGCAAGGCTGGTGGTAAAAGCGGCATAGCCGATATAGTGCACCTCTACGAGATACTTTCCCTTGGGCAGGTTACGGATGATATAATGGCCCTGCGCATCGGCAGAGGCGCCTACATGCAGGTCAGGGAAATAAACGGTGGCGCCGGGCAGCGGCGTTTGGCTGGCTTTGTCCACTACCTTACCGCTTAAGGTATTGTCATAAGCATCTTCTGTTGTATGAGCGCCTGCCCGTAAAAATTCCGGCACAAGCAGGCATAATAATCCGGCGATTAGTAAACGCATGGTCTGCATAAAAATCTTCTGTAAATAAATTGATCAAATAATGTGAGGACAGCTGCTGCCGCGGCCTGTTGACATTTGCCTTCAGGGGGGGCTGCTGTTCATGCGGGAAGTAATTCAGCTCAAACGGGCCGGGGGCGCGCGCAGGGAGGCATCTGCAAAACGCAGGCGTACTACCGCCGGTATGTGCGGATGGGTATATACCCAGGTTACGGGCTGCGATGGCGCCTCATAATAGCAGGTGATCTGTTCGTACGGGTGTATGGCTATCTGCAGAAATTCGCAGTGCCGGTGCTGAATGGAAAAGGCTACACCTTTATAACCACAATCGTCTATGGTATCTTCATGCGGGGCAAACAGATGGATAAACTCCCGGGGCGTGGTATGCAATGCAAACACACCCAGGAGTATGACAGCGAGTATTTTATGTAGAAATTGTTTTCTCACTTATCCATGTCGTGAGCGACAAAGATAGATAAAAAGGCTTTATTTGCAACAATGTTGCGTAAGTAAATGATGAGCGGCCATGCTTATCTTACTTTCAGCATGGTGCGCACCTGTTGAATGGAGCCGTTCTGGAAACGGGCATAATACACGCCATTAGGCAGCTGCTCCCCATCAAAGGTAATGGTGTAATCGCCCGGCGTGTGGATCTTGTTCAACGGCACCTGCACCAGGCGGCCGGTGGTATCAAAGATCTGGATCATGGTGTGCCCGCCTTTGGTTTTGTATTTGATGTACGTTTTATCGGTGAACGGATTGGGATAGTTGGTGATGTAATTGTTACCGGCGCTTTGGTTTATATCGTCTGTAGACGTAATAAGGCCGCAGGCAATGCCGCTTACAATGGGCAGGCGCTGGTAATCGTCCAGGAGAATGGTTTTCAGGTCTGTTTCCTTTACGCAGAACCACTGCTCCAATATGGAGGCGTATACCGAACGGAAGTCGTACTGCATAGGTATGTTATCTCCTACGGAGGCGGCATCGGGAATGCTGGGCGAGTTGCCCAATACGCCCTGCAGCACATAATCGCCAAATACGATCATGGGAGCGGCGGCGCCATGGTCGGTGCCCATACTGCCGTTTGATTTTGTACGGCGGCCAAATTCGGAGAAGGTCATGCCTACTACGCGCTTAGATACTTTCAGGTTGGTAAGGTCGTCCATAAATGCTTTAATGGCGGCGCTTACCTTGCCCAGCAGCCCGGCGTGCAATCCTTTGGAGGTGTCGCCGGCATCTGTTTGGCTGGCGTGGGTATCAAAGCCGCCGGTGCTTACCATGTACATGCGGGTTTTTAAACCGCCGGCTACCAGTCGCGCAACTATTTTCAGCTGCGCCGCCAGGTCGTTGTTAGCCGGGTAAGGGCTTTGCTGCGTAACCTTGCCGGCGGCCAGCTTAATGCTATCGGTATATTTATCGGCCTGTTTTGCTATGAGGCGGATGTAGGTAAGCTCATCGCCCCAGTGGGTATTAGGCACGGGATCAATGGGCGGATTTTCCAGCAGGCCGTAAAAATCAGTGGCGCTGGTAATGGCAATGCCCATGTTGGCGGCTGCACCCTGGAATACCGGAGATACGAGAGAGCCGATCTGGATGGCCAGCGGATCGGGCGCATCTGCGTTCGGGAACCCTTCGGGAAAGTTGGGATATTCAAAGCCCAGGTAGCGGCCGCCCCAGCCGGTGTTGAGTATTTCCTTTGCGCCGGAGCCCGTGAGCCATATATCCGTAGCGCGGAAGTGGGAATAGTCCGGTGAAGGGTAGCCCACGCTTTGCAGGATGCATACCTTCCCATCTTCATACAGCTGCTGAATGCCCGTCATAGCCGGGTGCAGGCCGGTTTTTATATTATTGGCCAGGGGCAGCACCTTGCCTTCCTGTATGGCGATGTTGCTGCGGGCAGCCTGGTATTTATCGTAAATATCCAACGGTATCACCATGTTCAAACCGTCGTTACCGCCGGTAAGCTGTATCATAACCAGCACATGGTCATTATCAGTGGCGGCGCCCTGTAAGGCGGCCAGCAGCGGCGACGAACCGAATGCTTTAACAGAAAATCCGTCAATGACAGACGGCAGGATGGCGGCTGATGCTGTATGTTTGAGAAAATCTCTTCTACGCATGTTAGAGGTCTTTCAGGAGGTCAGGATAATTGGTATTCGGACAGGTCCATAATAAATTTATACAAGGCTTTCAGGCGTGACTCCACTACTGTTCTTGCAGCTGCATCGCCAGGATTGCCTTTGTAGGCCGACCATGCGTCGGTCCAGTAATAATCGCTGTTGGGATTTTGGCCGCTCAACAGGATGGAGTTTTTCAAAAAGTCACGCAGGCTATCGGAAACGTCTACACGATACAGCAGGTCCAGCGAGTCTTTTACCAGGGTTACCGGATTAGCCGGGTCGGACAGCTGATCGGCAAAGGCCAGCACATCTATCTTCAGGTTTTGCGGCGTGCCCTGCCCGGTTACCAGGTAGTCTGACAGCATATTCCGTTTAGGCAGGGTATCGGTATTGATCCACAGCTCGTGGAACATGGGCTCCTGGTAATAAGCGGCCCAACCGGCCACCAGCGGAGGATCGCCAATGTTCTGCAGCATTTTGCCGGCGCTGTCGCGGATATAGTCCCACGCTTCATAGGCATTCATGTAATCGGAGGCCGGTGGAAACTGCACGTTAAATTCGCGGCACAGCCCTATACAGAAATCGACGGGGCTTTTGATCAGGCATGACATGTTCAGCGGATCGTAGAAGTGCTCGCTCCTGAACAGGGCGCTGAGCACCGGCAATATTTCATAGTCGGTGCGGAAAATATCTGCCAGCGGGGCAATTACGTTTTGCTCTACGGCATCATCTATTTTATAATAAACAAAGAAACGGTATAGCTTACGCACAATGAATTTGGCGCATTCTGCCGTTGAAAAAATAATATCCAGCAGGTCGTCCAGCTCTGATTCGCCGGCAGGGCCGGTTTTACCGGTTACGGTTTTTGCGCCGTAAAAATCGGAGAACTGTTTATTGGTAAAATCGTGCTGTGTGCTGTCGAAGTAGCTGGTAACGGTATCGAGGTTTACGCGGTAGCCGGTAAGCACGCGGGCAGCGGCACGAACGTCATCTTCTGTATAGTGAGAGTCGGGCCCTTTACCAATGGTGAACAGCTCCTGCAGCTCACGCGCATAGTTCTCATCTGCCGCGGTTTTACCATTAAGGTTACCGTTCAGGTAAACGAGCATGGCGGGATCTTTGGTAACGGCTTTGGTAAGCGCTTTAAAGTTACCCAGGGCATGTTGCCGCAGGGTGGCATTGTATTTATATACCAACCGCAGGTCTGTTACGGTTTGGGTTTCTGTTACAAAGTGGTTATGCCAGAAGAGCACCATTTTTTCGTGTATGCTCCTGGTTTGATTAAGCATTACGCCGGTCCACCAGGCTTTATAGGAGCGTTGCCTGTTTTGTCCCAGGGTATCGTTATCCGTAGGCACGTAAGCCGGTGCATTTACCCAGGTTTGGCCGGGAGCAATGCCGGTAGCATCATCACCATAGTTATTAACAGGCGGCGTCGGCATGGTGGCAAGGGGGGTGAGCAGGGCATCTACCACCTGGTCCATAGCGCCAAGTCCTTTGGCCCAGTTAAGATCCGCAGGCGAAGCGCCGAACAATGCACGTTTTAAAAGGTGTACTGCCTGTGCTGTATCAAAGGGGCCGGTATAAGGATTAATACCCGAATCTGTACGGCCAAAGGAAGTGTTCACCGTTTTGCGGCGTGCAGGGGATAAGGTCAGGAATTGTCTGCGATCCATATGTAATAGGATATGGTTAGGCGTATTGGTTTTATATAGGGCGGAGTCTACCGCAGGGCCAAATTAGTGAATTTTTTAATATAGGGTATTATTTTATTTTGGAAGAGGGTGATTTTTTGGGGGGTGGAAGGTATTTTTTTGTAACGCAATTGATGACATGTTGGTTATTGCTTTCGCTTTAAATACCGGAATGGCTTGGGTACCTGTTGTAACGGGCATGGAAGCGGTTATTGCTTTCGGTATTGGAGCCAGATGTGAGCTGATAAGTGTGCCCCTGTTACGAGCTATGGATTGCAAGTGATATGTGCCGTGAATACAGATTGCCGCGTGCGGAACATTTATATGGCCGATATAAAACGCCGGTTGCGTGGTTGTGAGGCCATGCATTGTGTGAACATTTTATGCGCATGGTGTAAATGCACCGGCCTGGTTGAAATTGGGTTAAACCATTGTGAGTCAACAGCTAAATTCGTTCCGGTATTATCATAATGATACCACCCTTATCATATTGATAATCAATTATTTACGTGAAAAAATATTTGTTAGAAGTCTAAAAGTTAATTAGTTTTGAACGGAACTTTTTTTTTCA
>NZ_DASTRI010000066.1:0-8806 GCF_035761305.1 Chitinophaga sp.
GAACCGGGATTTTGCCGCCGGCTTTCTTCAGATTCCACCTCGCGGTGGACACCCTTGCCTTTGGCTAACGGTTCCCACTATCAAGGCCCGTAGAGGACTTGCACCTCCAAGTTTATGATCATACCGGGCGCACATAAAAAAAGAAGCAGGTCAATGGCCTGCTTCTTTCTTTATTACCAGTATGCTTATCACTTCCTTTACTTACACCGGCGATACTGCCTGCGAAAGATATTCCGCCATTTCCTGCTGGTAGTGCAGCGCGGCGTTGCGGGCATCTACGGCAAAATCTTCACCGTTGCCGGCGTAGATAATGGCGCGGCTGGCATTTACCAGCAAGCCGCAATCTTTGTTCATGGCCAGGGAAGATATTTCCTGCAGGCTGCCGCCCTGCGCGCCTACGCCCGGCACCAGGAAAAAGTTATCCGGCGCCAGCTGCCGTATGGCGGCCAGTTGTGACGACTGGGTAGCGCCTACTACAAACATCAGGTTATCCGGCGTGCCCCACTCCATGGTAGTGCGTATCACCTTTTCGTACAGGTATTCGTCACCGGCGCGCTGCAGCTGAAAATCACGGGCGCCTTCGTTGGAGGTAAGCCCCAGCACAATGGCCCATTTTTCGGTGAATTGCAGGAAAGGCTCCACGCTGTCGCGGCCCATGTAGGGAGCTACGGTAACAGCATCGAAGTTATAGGTGTCAAAAAACGTTTTGGCGTACTGGGTGGCCGTGTTGCCAATGTCGCCGCGTTTGGCGTCGGCAATAGTAAAAATGCCGGAAGGAATGTATTCCACTGTCCGCTGCAGGCTTTCCCATCCGCGCATACCCATGCATTCGTAAAAAGCCGTATTGATCTTGTAGGCCACACACACATCGCGGGTAGCGTCAATAATCGCTTTGTTAAAGGCAAATACCGGGTCGGCATGTGAAAGCAGGTGCTTTGGGATCTTGTGTATGTCCGTGTCCAGGCCAACACACAGATAAGATTGTCTTTCCTTGATCAGGCCCACTAGTTCCTGTCGGTTCATAGTCAGTTAAATTTGGGGCGCAAAGTTAAGTAAAACTTAATCATTGCAGGTGATTGAAATATTTGATCCGGTTCCTGGCTGTTAAAATACCATCCGCTGCATAGCGTAACAGGAAAGCTTCCTGAAAGTAATATCTTTGGGTTACCTGTTTGTTCTTGCATGCTGGTTACTGTTGGCAAAATCAGACTCACTATTAAAGTTCCGCTATTTTTGGCAAATTCAGCAGATCATTTTTTCACAAATTTTCGTGTAAGCTGTGGATAGCGCGGTTTTTGAACCGCAGGCCATTTAAATTTTGATGTTCCGGATTTACTTATTAACTTATCCAACTGAAAGTTAATTGAAAACTCAGGGGTTAACAGCTTTGCAGGACCTGATATTCACACGCTTATGAACAGTCCCACGCGGCGGCACCCTCCACGTTCACTGAAAAAACTACCATGCAAACACGCTTTTATTATTTATTGCTTTGTTGTTTCATCTGGCCCATACTGCAATCGAATGCACAAAAACTGCCATCTATCGGCGTTTGTAACAGCTATAAGAACGACAGCCTGTTTGCCGGAGCCGGGTACCGGTATATTGAGGAAGGCGTAAGCCACCTGCTGGCGCCCGCCATCAGCGACACACAATTTACAAGGCAGCTGGCCGACCTGCAGCATACCCGGTGCAAAGTGCAAACCTGCAACGGCTTTATACCCGGCACCATTAAAATCGTAGGCCCCGAAGTAAACGAGTCACGGGTGCTGGGCTATATAGATACGGTAATGCAGCGCGCACAAAAAGCAGGCATACAGCTGATTGTGCTGGGCAGCGGCGAGGCCCGCAGGGTACCGGACGGCGCTGATCCCGCGGTAGTAAAAAAACAGTTTATTGCGCTTTGCCGTAAAATGGCCGATGTAGCTGCGCGTTACGGGCGCACTATTGCCATGGAAAACCTGAACAGCACAGAAACCAATTTCATTAATACCCTGCAGGAGGCCAATGAAGTGGTAAACGCCATTCACCATCCCAATTTCAAGCTTACTGCAGATATTTACCATATGCTGAAAGAAAACGAGCCGGCCGCGCATATCGATAGCGCCTGGGGTAACCTGGTGCACTGCCACATTGCAGAAAGGGAAAACAGGGCCGCACCCGGCGTGGCGCAGCAAGATTTCCGCCCCTACTTTGCCGCCCTGCACCGCATTGGTTTTGAAGGCCGCATTATGGTCGAATGCCGCTGGGAAAACATGGCGGCGCAAAGCCGCCCCGCGCGCGAATACCTGCAGGCGCAGCTGGAGGAAGCATATGAAGAGTAGCGGGCAGCGGCTGCAGCCTGCGGCCGGGCATATTTAAAAAGCCATTTAATACTTAAATAACAAAACGTAATCAGCTAAAGGCTACTGCCGGCAGCTTTTAAAAATTGTCTATCATATGAAAAAATCACGTCGCGAATTTCTGAAACAATCGCTGATGGGCGGCGCAGGCATTACCCTTACCGCCATGGGCATGCCGGCCAGCAGCTATGCCCGCATACTGGGCGCCAATGACCGTGTAAATGTAGGACTGGTAGGCTTCTCCGACCGCGCCCGCCAGACATTGCTGCCCTGTTTTTTTTCCAATAACAAGGAGCTGAACTTCGACCTCATTGCAGTATCTGATATCTGGAGCCGCCGCCGTGAAGAAGGCAAGGCCTTCCTGGAAAATAAAACCGGCCATAACGTACAGGCCTGTGTGAATAACGACGAGCTGTATAAAAATAAAGACCTGGACGCGGTGATTATTGCCACAGCCGATTTCCAGCATGCCTACCATACCATAGAAGCCGTTGGCCATAAAATGGATGTGTACTGCGAAAAACCTTTTGCAGAAACCATGGAAGATGCGCGCAATGCGCTGAAGGCGGTAAAAGGCTCCGGTAAGATATTCCAGGTAGGTACACAACGCCGCAGCGGTGCCAGCTACCATGCAGCCGCCAACTTTATAAAGGAAGGCAAGTTCGGACCGATCACCATGGTAGAAATGACCTGGAACGTAAACCAGCCTGGCCGCTGGCGCCGGCCCGACCTGGTAAAGTCTATCCGCGAATCTGACACCGACTGGAAACGCTTTTTGGCCGGCCGCCCGCACGACAGCTGGGACCCGCGCAAATACCTGGAGTTCCGCCTGTTCTGGCCTTACTCCAGCGGTATATTCGGGCAGTGGATGACGCACCAGATCGATACCGTGCACTGGTTCAGCGGCCTTAAACACCCGCGCACCGCCGTAGCCAACGGCGGCATTTACGTATGGAAAGACGGGCGCAAAAACGCCGATACCTTAACCGCCGTATTTGAATACGGCCCGCAGGACGATCCTACCAGTGGTTTCCAGGTAATGTACAGCTCCCGCTTTCACAATTCTGCCGGCGGCATTAAAGAGATCTATTATTCCAATGGCGGCACCATTGATATGGCCACTAACAAAATAAGCCACACCGGCGGATTAACAGAAAGAGCCGCGCAGGAAATGGGCATGCACGCCAACCTGCTGCCCGACATGACGCTGCCTACCGGCAACAAAACCGTTACCAGCGCCAATACCGGCGCCGATCCGTTAACCAACGGCCACGTGCGTAACTGGATGGAGTGTGTACGTTCCCGTAAGGAAACCAATGCGCCTATTGAAGCCGCTTATTCGCATTCCATTGCGCTCATTATGGGCAATGCCGCTTTCCGCACCGGCGAAAAAGCCACCTTTGACGAAAACAAACAGGAAGTAATGGCAGGAGGAAGGCCGTTTATAATGTAGTGTGCAATAAAGGAAGTGTTGGATGTGCAGATGTGCAAATATGCAGATCTGCACATCATTTTTCCCTTCTTTTCTCCATTTCCTCCGCAATTTTTACCGCGCCTTCATCGCCGCGCTGTTTCAGATGGCGGATCACACTGTAATAATCATGATCGTTCTTGTTCTGGCTTAGCTTGTAGCGGGCCTGTACATCGGCAACAGTAAGCTCAAAACCTACAATGGCTTTCAGGTTATTGTGCAGCTCTTTACCAGGAATGTCGTGCAGGCTTACCGGGTGTTCCGAGGCCGCTTCATAGCGGTTCATCATCTGCTCCAGGGAAGCCAGCATTTCCTGGTCTGTTAAAATGCGCATAGGGCCGTAAATATGCACGGCAATGTAATTCCAGGTAGGTATCTTTCCTTTCTCATACCAGGAGGATGAAATGTAGGCATGCGGCGCCGTAAATATGGCCAGGCCCGGGCCGTTGCCGAAAGCCTGCCACTGCGGGTTCTCTTTTGCAATATGCCCTTTCAGCACCGCAGCGCCATCTGCCCTTTCTTCCAGCTCAATAGGAATATGTGTTGCCAGCGGCGTGCCTGCAGCTACATTAATGAGCATACCAAAGCTGTTATGCCGGATAAATCCGGCAATCTCCTGCCAGTTTGTTTCCTGGTTAATTTTGGGAACATGCATGGGGTAAAGCTTAAAAGTAAAAAAGTAAAAATTAAAAAAACCAGGCCGGTTTTTAATTTTTACTTTTTTACTTTTTATTTTTTAAAGCACTACTTCTACAATCTTCGTGGGCGCCATATTGGCATTGCGCATGGCTATGCTGCGGGCGGCGTTGCCGGCAAACTCCAGGAACGCCTGCCGGGTAATGTTGTCTTTACCTGCCATTACCGGCTCGCCTTCATCGCCGCCTTCGCGTATGCTTTGCACCAGCGGTATTTGTCCCAGGAAAGGAATTTCCATATCCTCCGCCAGGCGTTTACCACCATCTTTACCAAAAATGTAATACTTATTGTTGGGCAGCTCTGCCGGCGTAAAGTAAGACATGTTCTCTACCAGGCCAAGGATAGGCACATTCACCTGCGGTCCGTTAAACATCATGATGCCTTTTTTGGCATCCGCCAGCGCCACATCCTGCGGGGTGGTTACAATTACAGCCCCGGTAACCGGTACGGTTTGCACCAGGGTCAGGTGAATATCGCCGGTGCCGGGCGGCATATCTATTACCAGGTAATCCAGCTCGCCCCAGTACACATCTGTAATGAACTGCCGCAGGGCGCTGCTGGCCATGGGACCGCGCCATACCACGGCCTGCTTTTCATCTATCAGCAGCCCGATAGACATCAGCTTAATGCCATATTTTTCCAGCGGCACAATCATGCCTTTACCTTCCACATTGGTCATCATAGGCCTTTCACCGCGCACGCCAAACATAATAGGTACAGAGGGACCGTAAATATCGGCATCCATCAAACCAACGGTAGCGCCGCCTTCTGCCAGCGCCAGGGCCAGGTTGGCTGCTACGGTAGATTTACCTACGCCGCCTTTGCCGGAAGCCACTACAATAATGTTCTTTACATTGGGCAATATAGATTTACCGTCTTTACGGTTCGAGTTCACCTTGGCGGTCATGTTCACCTGCACCTGCGCATCTTTACTTACCATTAAATGAATGGCGGTAACGCAGGCATTACGGATCATATCTTTCAGCGGACAGGCGGGTGTGGTAAGCACCACGGTAAACGATACCTTGTTCCCGTCAATTGCTATGTCTTTCACCATGTTCAGCGTTACCAGGTCTTTGCCAAGATCGGGTTCTTCCACGTTGCTCAAAGCCTGTAACACCTGCTCTTTTGTGATCATAAATTGTTGTTAAATTTGATTCCAGGCTACAAAGTTAACCTAATCGGGGGTTAATTTGGACGATAAATTATAGTTTTTGTCAATGTGGGCATAGGCCGCGGAACATTGGGCAAATTCTTTTATCTTAGGACCGGCATGCGAAAATATAGCTCCTACATACTGTTATTTTTTTTCTTACTATTTCCCTTCCTGCTGAAAGCTCAGTTCACGCAGTTCAAAGACAGCATTATACAGATTTCCGGTATTACCATGACGGCCGACAGCCTGCGGGCCATACCGGCAGTAAGCGTGCTGGTAAAAGGACAGGGCCGCGGTACTATTTCCAACAGCCAGGGCGTGTTTTCTATTGTAGCTTTTAAGGGAGATAGCCTGGTGTTCAGCGCCGTGGGCTTCAAGAAAAAAACCTTTCGCATACCAACCGACCTGAAAGGGAATAATTTTTCCATGATACAGCTGATGGTGGAGGACACTACTTACCTGCCGGTAACCATCATCAGGCCCTACCCTACCCGGGAGGAATTTGAAAAAGCATTCATCAGCGATGATATACCGGACGATGCCTATGAAATAGCCCGTAAAAACACCGAAGCTGCCAAAATGCGGGCCCTGGCGCGTTATATGCCGGTTGACGGACGCGAAGCCGTAAACATGTACATGCAAAAGCAGGCGCAATCACTCTATTACGCCGGGCAGCAGGCGCCCCAGAATATCTTTAACCCGCTGGCCTGGGCGCAGTTTATACAGGCCTGGAAACGCGGCGACTTCAAACGGAAAGAAGACTGAGCGGATGTGCAAATGTGCAGATGGTGGCGTGCGGATGTGCAGATGAGAGCGGACGCCCTGAATGCAGGTGAATGGGCTGGCTTGGCCTCTGCCTGCCAATTAGATATATTTGCCCCCAAATTATCCGTTCATGGCTCAGGCGTTTGGAAAAACATGGTGGGGCCGGCAATGGCTCAACTCATTAAATAATATCGATTTTGAGAACCGCCTTCCAAGAGGCAGCAGTTATGCACGGAAAGGCGCTGTTACAACAATAGATATTAATGGCAATCAAATAAACGCCAAAGTAAGTGGCAGCCGGCCCAGGCCCTATAACGTAACCATTACCCTGCCTCCTTTTGATGATTTTGCGCTGAACGCTTTTATAGACCGGCTAACGCAGCAGCCGGCAGTTATTTCAAAGCTGCTGAACCGCGAGCTGGCCCCCGAAGTATTGGAGCTAAGCAAAAAAATGGGGCTGGAAGTATTTCCAAGACAGTGGTCCGATCTTAAAATGACATGCAGCTGCCCCGACTGGGCTGTTCCCTGTAAGCACCTGGCCGCTGTTATCTATAAAGTAAGCACTGCAATCGATAATGATCCTTTCCTGGTGTTCAGCCTCCACAATATTGATTTGGTTAATGAATTAAACAGGCGGCAAGTTTTTGTAACAAAGGAAAATACCGCCATACCTTTCATTGCAGACCTGTATTTTGAGGAGCCAAAGAAAAAAAGCAAACCTGCTGTTTACAACCCCGAAAATGCATACCGTAAACTTTCATACGCTGCGCTAAAGCCGCTGCACGAGCCTTTGATCGCCCTGCTGGCCGATTACCCTGTTTTTTATCCCGGGGGCGGCAATTTCAGGGATAAATATGCAGCCTGCCTGGTTCGCTCAGTGAAAAAAGCACAGAAAATATTACAGGGGAAGGCCAGTCTTGAAGTGGCGGCAGGTAAAGCCCCGAAAAGCGAGCCCTCTATTGATACGCATAGTCAGCCTGAAATTGTTGTGAATGAAAAACTGCGGCCGTCCGCATTAATAAACGGCACTGCTGTTTCCTTACCGGATCTCCTGGTACAGCTGCTGCAAATACCCGCTGCCGGCATTCCCGACTATCAGCCGGCTACCGCCTTCCTGCACACCACATTGTACCTTGCGCTGCATCTGCTCGCTAATGGCGGGGTAGTACCGCAAATAGTACAGCAACCCGATCATAATTTTTCCATCCGCTGGCTGCCGGCTATGCTAAGCGAACCAGTAAGAGTATTAATAACTCAGCTGCAGGAGATGCAGCCTCCCGGAATTTTCAGGTTGCAGGAAAGCAGCAAGCAGGTTGCTATAAATAAAGATACTGCCATTAACCTGCTGGCTGTTTTTTTGACAGACCTGGTGGCCATGCTGCAGGAAAAAGATACAGACGACCTGTTGCTGGACCTGTTCTTTTCCAGGGCCTCCCATGCTTTTAAAGCCCCGGCGGAAGCCACGCTCAGCGGCGGCATACAGGCATGGCTGCAAAAATACTACCTTACAGCAGCCGCTTATAAGCCACAGGTGGTAGTGGAAGAAACTACTGCAGAACGTTTCTCTATCAGCATTAATATCAGTGATAAAAACAAACCGCTGCAAGGCCACATGCCACTGCAGGAAATACTTTCCGGCAACAAATTCGCCAGGCAGCGGTTCCAGGTATTGCAATCCCTCACGCAGCTAAGCGGCTTCATTAACGGGCTTGACGCCTATATTAATGAAGGAGCCGATACACCAATAGTGATGGACAATGCTGCTTTTACAACCTTTCTTTTGCAGATGATACCCGCCATCCAGCTGCTGGATATTGATGTATTACTGCCTAAAGCATTGCAGCAGGTACTAAAGCCACAGCCAAGCATTAAGCTTACGGCCCAAAAAGGAAAATCTTTCCTGCGGCTGGATGAGCTGCTGGATTTTGACTGGCAAATAGCCATTGGCGATACATTACTGAATGAAGCGGAGTTCAAACAATTACTGCGCAGGTCCGACACGCTGATCAAATACAAATCGCAATACATTTATGTAAGCAAAGCCGAGCTGGAAAAACTGCACACCCATTTCAGCGCCGCCAAAAAGCTATCCGGCTTTCAGCTGCTGCGCGCAGCTTTAAGCAGCGACTATTACGGCGCCAAAGTAAATATGACCGGTGAAGTAAGGGATCTTATAAAAACGCTTACCCAGGTTCAGGAAGTTCCTTTACCTGCAGGCATTCACGCGCAGCTGCGCCCCTACCAGCAAAGAGGCTACTCATGGTTGTACCGCAATGCGCAAATAGGCTTTGGCTCAGTAATAGCCGATGATATGGGCCTGGGAAAAACCCTGCAGGTGATAACAACGTTACTGAAATACAAGGAAGAGGGGCTGCT
>NZ_DASTRI010000067.1:0-3681 GCF_035761305.1 Chitinophaga sp.
AAACGGTATTCTGTTTCCGCATAAGCAAACTGCGTGCTTTTAAAATAGCCGCCCACGTACCCGCGCCCGCTGCGGAAGCTGGGATCGCGGGTGGTGCCGGGCAGCTCAAGAAAGGGCACCTCACCGGAAACCACGCCCGAGCCCCAGGTCCAGAAGGCAATCACGTGCTCGGGATTGCGGGCCGACAGGCTGAGGTATTTCCTGAAATCAACCGTAAGCTGCAATGCGTTTTTAGTGCTGCCTATCCAGGTTTGGTTGGCCCGCACGCCTACATTAAAGTACATACCCTTATAGGCGCGGTTGGGATTATCGCGTGTAATATACTGCACGTCAAAAAGAAACCCGTTAGCCAGGTAGTGATCATCATCAAACCCATACCGCTGGTTATAAATTCTGTACGGGGTAAGCACCGTATCATATTTTGAATTGGAGATCTTTCTTCTTATATCAAACTGCAGGCCTGCTCCCAGGTAAAGATGGGGCTTTACCTCCCGGTACACCTTTTCAAAAAATTTATAGTATTGCGCATGCCAGATATACCCTTTCCGGGTGGGATTAGAGAGTATATAGTTTTCATGGCTTTCACCGGCGGCGCGGCCTATGCCCAGCCCAAAATCGGGCGTAACAGTTTTGGCTGCCACCAGGCTGCCCTGGAGGTTCCATTTATTGCCCGGCGTAAAAACATTATGGCTGATATAAAAGTAGACAATGCCTTTGGTGGTAATGGATGCAGAAGTTGCTGCTACTGACATGTAAGTGGTGGGATCTTTCCCCAGTACTTTGCCTGCCACCGCTTTTATGCCAATCTGGAACCCAATGGTAGGGTTGGCTGCTATATTGGGCACTACCGTAATACCAGACCTTTTATTAAGCGGCTTGGGCTTTTTGTTGGGGCGCAGCACATCGTTGATCAGGTCACCCACATCATACTGCCGTTCAAGATCGTTGGCCCTGCGGGCTGCCTGCTGCTCCTGTTCGGTGAGCACTTTCGGGTGCGTGGTATCTACCGGCGATGCTACCTGGCTGTAAACGCGTTGCTGAAATATCAGGCTCAGCATTAATATAGGTAAATAAAGCCTTACTATTATTTTTTTTGTGGACATATAACTGCCTTAGCAAACGGTGTTCCATAAAAAGGGAATGGAGCCGGCTTACGATTTCTTTGCCGACGCCATTTTCACAATATTGTAATAAATCCTGTTGAACAGCCGCATATTGCGTGTGATCACTATCCCCTCTGCCCGCAGGCCGTTCTTGTATTGAACCGGGCGGTTATAGTTGGTAACCAGCTTACTGCCTATGGCGGCTGTGGCAAGAAAACCGCTGTCGGAGGGCACTTTTGAGATGTAAGTTATTTTACTGTCAATAAATCCGAATTCCTGGTAGGGATAGGCATTAAACCGTAGCTGCACATGCATGCCCGTATCTATTTTTCCGAAATTTATTTGCGGCAGCTGCAGTTCCGCGTAGTAGGTGGTTTGGGTGGGCACTACATATCCCAGTAATTTGCCTGACTGTAAAAATATATTCTCCTGCAAAGGAACAACAAACGCAATTTTACCATCAACCGGCGACCTTAACACATATTTCTGCATCCATTCGGCCACATTGCTTTTAAGCGTTTCAAGCATTTGCTCAAAAATAAGCTTTTGCTGGGCAATGTCATGATCCAGCTGGAATATCTCCTTTTGCTTATCCCTGAGCTGATAGCCGTTTGAGATACCGGCAGCGTTGAGCTGGGGCAATGCCGACTGTTTATTCAGCAGCTTCCTTTTCTCGTTGCGCAGCTCTTCCCGTGAAATTGCCTTTTGGTGATACAGCATATCGCTCATGTTCAGCGATTCTTCCGCCAGCTGCAGATCCTGTTCCGCTATTTCTATTTGTTTGTTCACCGTTTTTGTGAGCTGGTTAAGTGAAATAATGTCCTGCTCCAGCATTTTCTTTTTACGGTCGTAAAAGCCGTTCACAAAATAATCGCTGAACTGCTGGTAACCGGCAATCAATTGCTGGTAGGGCATTTGCAGCTCTCCCAGGTGTGTAAAGCGCTGGCGGAACAGGGCAGCCACTTTCCCGGGCCGGCCCGCGGCTAATAAAAAAATGCTGCTGTCCAGCTGCTTTGATAACGCAATTACTTCCTGGTGGCTGGCCGTGCTTTCGATCCACCCGATAATATCCTGTTTTTTAACTTCGGCGTCATTTTGTTTAAACAGCTTTACAAGGCGCCCCTCCTGCCTGGTTACAATTTCCTTTGGTGCATGGTTTGCGGTTAAAATGGCCTTTGCCTCCACCATATCGGGGTATTCAATAAACCAGGTAGATGCCAGCAGCAATAAGAATATGCACAAAAAAACCGGCAAAGCCCATCCTTCCAGGAAGTCGGGCCTGCGCGATATGATCTCCGTTGCCAACTCTGACCTGGCGGCTGTTTTCTTTCCGCCGTTTGGCCGGAGGGGAACAGCAAGTATTTCTTTATCAATGGGAATGTTATTTGTCATAACAATGGGGATTTTACAGGGTTTGGGTGTACTTTAGCTGCCTAACTCCAGCTGATTTTTTACCAACTGGAAGTATTTGCCGTTCAATGCAGATAAATAACCATGCGTGCCTTCTTCAACGATCTTACCTTCATGTAATACGATGATGTTATCGGCATTTTTTACCGTACTTAACCGGTGCGCTACTACAACAACGGTGCGGCCTTTAAAAAACTCGTGCAGGTTTTCCACGATTGCTTTCTCGTTATTGGCATCCAGGGCGTTGGTGGCTTCGTCGAAGAAAAGGTATTGCGGATCTTTATACACCGCCCTGGCTATCAAAATACGCTGCCGTTGCCCCTGGCTTACACCCACTCCGTCGGCCCCCAGCTTTGTATGAAAACCATTGGGCAGCGATTCAATAAATGATAGTATCTGCGCTATCCTGCACGATCTTATTAATTTATCGTAGTCCGGCATTTCATCTCCAACGGCTACGTTCCTGGCAATGGTATCATTAAATATGTAGCCGTCCTGCAGCACAGCGCCGCACTGGCTGCGCCAGAAAGAGGGGCTGATATGTTTTAAATTATTGGGCCCTACCTTTAAGTTTCCTTCAAAGTGATCATAGAACTTAAGCAGCAGCTTTAGCAGGGTTGTTTTGCCGCTGCCGCTCACGCCAACAATAGCGGTAACCTTGCCTTCATCAATTTTCATATTCACATCTTCCAGCACCGGATCATTACCGGCGCCGGGATAAGCAAAAGATAAATTTTCAATCTCAATGCTTTTATCTTCCGGCAGCTGGTGCAGGTAAGATTTATCCGCCGGTTCCTCATCCTGCAGCTCATGCACTTCATTTAACCGCTCCATGCTGATCTTTGCATCCTGTGCGCTTTGCGCAAACCCAATCAGCTGCGATACAGGGCTGCTCAGCTGCCCGATGATATACTGTACCGCCAGCATGGTACCAAAAGTAAGCTGACCTTCCACTACCATTTTGGCTACCAGGAATGTTATAATAAAATCTTTCCCCTGGTTAATGAACAAGGCGCCGATCTGCTGTATTTGCCCGTAGTTAAGGCTTTTAAAATTCAGCTTAAAGATGTAGGCCTGTAAATTTTCCCACTCCCATCTTTTCAGCTGCTCTGCGTTATTGAGCCTTATTTCCTGCATACCCTGCACCAGCTGTAATGTTGCATTATTT
>NZ_DASTRI010000068.1:0-6144 GCF_035761305.1 Chitinophaga sp.
GTGTGCTGATAGTACTGGGTATTGGAGCAGCCATCCTGTTTTCACAGCAGCAACGGCTGGTAAGCTTTGCGCTGAAAGAGGTGAACAAACAGCTGTCGGGTGAGGTGGAAGTAAGCGGCAGCCGCATTAACATCTTCCAGAACTTTCCTTACATCTCCATTGGCCTGCGCAATGTGCGCTTTTATGCCGGCAAGCAAAAGGCCGGCAGGCCCATTTATGAGGCGGAGCGTATGTACGTTGGCTTTAGCCTGCCCGATATACTGCGGCAGCAATACCATGTAAAAGTGATCTTTTTAAAGAACGGCGCCCTTGACGTGGTAAAGGACCGCGCCGGCCGCCTGAATATCGTGGAGGCCAGCCGCATGAAAACAGGCACCGCGGCTGCCGCAGATACCAGCGCCGCGCCCCTGGACCTCGACATCAAAAAAATAGTGCTGCGCAATATGCGCATCACCTACCTGGATAAACAAAGCGGTCAGCAGCTGGCGGTGGCCATTGACCGTATACAGTCAGCCTTTCATGTTGACAGCACGCTGCTGCTGGCAGACCTGGACGGCAAAATGCTGGTTGACTTTACCACGCCCGGCGACACCACCCTGTTCCGCAACAAGCACCTGCAAACCAGCATTAAGCTGTCATACAACCAGGCTACAAAACAGGTGAAGCTGCCGGTGGGCAAGCTGCAGCTGGAAGACGCGGTATTTGACATTACCGGCACCGCCGACCTGCAGCACGGCAATGACGTGGATATTCATATAAAAGGGGATAAGCCCGACATGAAACAGCTGTTTGCCTTTGCGCCCGGGTCGGTAAGCAAGGAGCTGGAACATTTCAAATATGCCGGGCACCTTACTTTCGACGGCAAGGTAAAAGGCAAGGTGTCCGCGGAGCAAATGCCCCTGATAGAGCTGTCGTTTTCCTGTGCAGACGCCTGGCTGCATAACACGGCCGCCGACAAAAAGCTGGACTCCGTAGCCTTTAAAGGCTATTACACCAACGGCGCAGCCCATTCCCTCAAAACATCCGAGCTGCGCCTGCTGAATATGAACGCACGCCCTGGCCAGGGCCTTTTTAAAGGCAACTTTGTAATGCGCGACTTTACCGATCCGAAAATACTGATGCAGGTAGACGCTGACCTGGAGCTGGGCTTTATAGGCGCGTTCCTGGGTATACCCGATCTGCAGCGTATTACCGGCCGCATACTGCTGAAAATGAACTTCCGGGAAATGGTAGACCTGAGCGTGCCGGAACAGTCCATGAGCAGGCTTACCCAGGGTATTCAAAGCGAGCTTACAGTAAAAGAGCTCACCTTTCGCATACCGCACTACCCGCACATGATAGAGCACCTGAACCTGCATGCCGACATGCGCAACGGGTTTGTAAAGCTGGACTCCCTGTCCTTTAACCTGGGACATTCCGATTTCCGGATGAAAGGCGCTATCAGCGATCTGCCCGCACTCTTTCACCATCAGCAAAAGCCCGTGCTGGTTACCTTTAACGCCCACAGCAACCGCATGATCATGAAAGAGCTGATGGCCTTTGATACGGCCCGCATGCGCAAAGCCAAAGAGGAGATATATGGTTTTAACATAGGCGCTTCCCTGGAAACATCGGTGCATGAGCTGCAGCACCCCAACCCGCTGCCCAGGGGCAAGTTTAAAATAGAGCAGCTGCGCGCCGCCTTCAAACACTACCCGCATGCCTTCCACGATTTTGGCGCGGAGCTGACCATTGGCGATACTTCACTGCTGCTGCGCAATTTTGCCGGCCTGATAGACAGCAGCGACATACGTTTCAGCGGCAGGGTTAACAACTATGCGCTATGGTTCAACAAGGTAATGAGGGGTAAAACACAGATCGCATTTGACCTTAAATCAAAGCACCTGGCCATGAAAGACCTGCTGGGCAAATACAGCAGCCAGCGCGTGCCCAAAGACTATCACGATGAAGTAGGCAGGAACATATGGCTGCGCTCAAAGATAGACCTGCGCTACGACTCCCTGTTCCGCTTTGCAAAAATTAAGATCGCCAATATTTCAGGCTCCCTGCAAAAGCACGCCTTACAGCTGGACAGCATCAGCGGCCGTGTAATGGTGGGCGCCGATCATTTTATAAAAATGGACACGTTAAAGGGCAGGATAGGCCGCAGCGATTTTGACATCAGCATGCGCCTGTATGCCGGTAAAGACACCACCCGCAGAAAACGCGAGAATTTCCTGCGCTTTAACTCCCGCTTCCTGGATGTGGACCAGCTTACCAGCTATAACCTGAGCCCTGCGCAGGAAGCGGCCACGCCTTCCATTTCAAAAATGCCGGTTACCCGAACGGCTACACGCACATCGCAACATGCCAATGCCTTCAACATTTTTGAAATACCGTTCATCGACTTTAATGCAGCCATTAACATAGGCCGCATTAAATACCACCGGCTGTGGATCAAAAATTTATCAACCACTGCCCGCATGCTCAATAACCAGCACCTGTATCTCGATACGCTGAACATGGAAGTAGCGGAAGGCAGGGTAGCGGCGCATGCGCACTTTAACGGCAGCAACCCGGATAAGATATACCTTACCACCGCCATTAACGTGCAGGATATGAATATAGAGAAGATGATGCTGAAGCTGGACTACCTGGGGCAGGACTATGTGATCAACAAAAACATCAAAGGCCGCCTTACCGGCCGGATACGTAGCTATGTGCAGGTATACCCCGATCTTACCCCGCTCATAGACCATTCCAAAGCGCAGCTGGATGTAACCATCAGCAACGGCACGCTGGTGAACTTTGCGCCCATGCAGGCCATGTCGTCTTACTTCAAAGACAAAAACCTGAACATGGTGCGATTTGATACCCTGCGCAACAAGCTCACATTTAAGGACGGCGCGTTAACCATTCCCAATATGAACATCAATTCATCCCTGGGCTTTATGGAAATCTCCGGTAAGCAGTCGTTAGACATGCAAATGGAATATTACCTCCGTATTCCCATGAAAATGGTAACGCAGGTAGGCTTCCGCATGCTGTTCGGCAAAAAGCAGGAGGAGGTAGACCCCGACCAGGTAGACGCCATTGAGTACCGCGACAAGGATAAGAAGGTGCGCTTTATGAACATTAAGGTCACCGGTACGCCGGATAACTATAAAGTGGGTTTGGGCCAGCGCAAAAAAGCCTGACCGCCACTATATTGAACAGCAGCATTTACGCCTGTTTACGGACCTGCGTAAATGCTGCTTTTCTATTTGCGTCCGCCCAGGCGGTAGTTTGGAATGGCGTAAAAATCCATTTCGTTGTCAAAGAAATAAGCCACGTTGGAACCGTCTGCGGCGCCGGTCACAAAAATATCCCCGTCCTGGTCCTTGCCTATTTTGCAGTCAATAGTGGTATCTGCCTCCACTTTATCGTTGGTGTACAGCAGCAGCTGCACCTTAGCGGTTGAGTCGCTGCTAACAGTCACTATTATCTTGCCATGCTCGCCGTCGTCGCTGGGCAGGGCATGGGTGGATGGCGGGTTATACACTTCTACTTCGTAAAGGTTGTAGGTGCCCGCAATACCGGCGGGAGTGGGGAGGTCGTCATCGTCTTTCTTACAGGATGCCAGTGTAATCAGCGTGCATGCAAGCATGCCGGTCATCAATTTTTTCATATGGTTCCGTTTAAATGCTCCGGGCAGGGTTACGTACTGCTTGTGTGCCCGTGCTACAGTTAACAATAAGGGGCAAATATAATTGTTACAGGCTCCGTAATCAATACAGGCAAGGGTTACAAGAAAAGATTACGGAAAATAGCAGGTTCTGAAGGCAGGATGGTATATTTGACGGGCCAATTACGAACAACCGCCTGGCGCGCGCTTTATTACTATGCGTAACTTACTATTTTGCCTGTTGGCGTTTACACCTGCAACTGTATTTCCGCAGCTATATAAGATGCAGCCATTGGAAGAATTGATCAATATCAGCGATCCGGGCTGGGATTATGTAAAACAATGGATCAGCACTGCCACCAACCGGGTAGAGATACTGCCCTGCGATACATTAAAGGCAAAAGACGCGCTGTATAAAACACAAATCACCACGCGCTCACCCATGGGCGCTGTTATTTACAACACCGGCGGCCTGCTGATAGACCATGGCTGGATAAGGGTGCTGGGCTCCGGCAATGCGCGGCTGAACCGTTCGCTGCCTGACTGGAATAAAGGCAAAACATTCAGCCAGTTCGGGGAGCTGCCGTCGTTTCTGCTGGTGGCGGATGACGCGGTCGGCGGCTTCTTTGCCATTAACAACGGGGGCCTGGGTAAAGAAATGGGAATGATATACTACTTTGCTCCTGACCGCCTGCAATGGGAAAACCTGGACATGACGTATGCCGAATTCCTCACATTTTGTTTTTCAGGGAACCTCAATAAATTTTACAAAAACCTCCGCTGGAAAGGCTGGCAGGAAGCAGCAGCGCAGCTGAACGGCAATGAAACCTATAATTTCTATCCTTTCCTGTGGACAAAAGAAGGAAAAGATATTAACGCCGCATCCAGGAACGCGATTTCGGTAGAGGAGCAATACATCGTGAACATGAGCATGCGCGCACAGCAGCTGCAGCATACGCCTTAAAGCGTGTATACACTGCAATACCGCAGCATGGCCCGTTAAAAACCCCGTTTTTACAGGATAACCTGCTATCTGCTTTTACTTTATTTTAGATGCTATTATCAACCTTTTAACCTTATTTTGATATGAAAAAGAAAGCATCACAAAAACTGCAGATCGTAAAGATCAAAATTGCGAAGCTGAGCAAAGCCAATGCACCGGCAGAGAACAAGCACCGCACGCTGCCTACCACCCAGTTTGTTTCCTGCGGTGAAACCTATTGGGTTTGCTGATAGCGCACAAACACCGGAAGTTTTTTAGCAGCAAGGGTGTATGAGCCGTAAGGTTTGTACACCCTTGCTGCTGCAGGCAGGTGCTATTTTACAATTACCGGAGTATATTCGCAGCTGCATAACACACTATTATGAGCACAGTAACCATTGCCGATTTTGAAAAGCTGGACATTCGCGTAGGGAGGATCATTACTGCCGAAGATTTTCCCGAAGCCCGCAAGCCCGCCTATAAGCTTACCATTGACCTGGGCCCGGAGCTGGGTATTAAGCGCTCATCGGCCCAGATCACTAAGAATTATACCAAAGAAGCGTTACCCGGTACCCAGGTGCTGTGCGTAGTGAATTTTCCGCCCCGGCAAATAGGTCCTTTTATGTCCGAAGTGTTAACCCTGGGCGTGCCCGACGCCCATAACGAAGTGGTGCTGGTGCAACCGGAGCGCGACGCGGTGCCCGGCGGCAGGCTGTATTAGAAATAATGCGCCCCTGCTTAAACAAATTATCATGGCCGACTGTTTATAGAAAAAACATTCTGCTTACCCCAAAAGAATTACTATGGCCAGGTATGGTAATATCCTTTCCCTGTACAACAGCAGCGGCGCCGATGTTAACAATGTGATCAGCGTACTGCAAACCAACCAGGTGATACACCAGCAGGTGGAGCAAACCTTTTTTATTGAAACCACTTCCAAAGACAATACAAAGGCAGTGGTAAAAGGCCTCACAGACCTGAATATCCCGTTCACCTTCTTCCACGACGGTAACCCCAACCGGTCCTACCTGTTCTCGAATAACATGGACCCCGAGGTGATTGCCATGATCAATAAAATATTATTTGAATAACTGTCAACTACCCGTTATGCAATTGAGGTATTACTGGCTGCTGGTATTGCTGCTGAACGCAGGTATGGCGGCCGCTCAAAAGAACGAACCAAAGGGCTCGTTAAAGGATTTTATACAGGTGTACCCTGTTGGCGATGATGCGGATATTAACGTGCGCACCAGCTACGTAAAATATGAAAAGGTGCTGTTTGAGGCCAACCCCATTGTACGCTACAGCTTTGCCAATAATATTATGCAGGGGCTGGGGGAGGATAAGCATCATGTACGGGCCTATTATGCTGCTTTTACGCCCCAGGTGCGCATGTACACCGATAACTCGCTGCCGGTGAAAACGCCTTCTTACCGCATTCTGCTGGGCACCCAGCAGGTGTTCCGCTTTGGCAACAACCTGTTCACCATTGCGCTGGAAAGCGGGCACTATTCCAACG
>NZ_DASTRI010000069.1:0-3719 GCF_035761305.1 Chitinophaga sp.
CCGGTGTAAACAGGTATTCTAAAGTAATAAACAGTTGCTGCTTTTCAAAGCACCGGTAATGGTACAGAGTTTGTGCCGCATTTGGTAAAAACTGTAGAATCATGGGAAAAGACAGAGAAGGAAGATTTATTCCGCTTAAAGGAAAACCCTCCGGTTCAGGCAGGGAAAGCAACCTGGGATTGCGGCCGCAGATAAGTGAAGATGAGTTGCAGCAGGATGAGGAAATTACAGAAAAATATACCAGTGGCGAAGATACATTAGCACCCAATGTGCATAAGCGGCACCCGAACCGTAATACCGCAAAAGGGGATGAGGAGGAATATGCCGCAAAACATCAGCCTCAGAATACCTACAAGAACCGCACGGATATACGGCTTACCGGGAGCATCCAGCCTGAACCATTGCCCTCCGCCTTTACAAAAGATGGTTTTAAAGAGCTGGCCGGTTACAGGGCCGATCATTGCATTACCTTGTATATGCCCACGCACAAAGCAGGGGTGGAAGTAAACCAGCAGCAGGATGCCATATTGTTTAAAACCATGCTGCAGCAGGTACAGCAGCAGCTGCAGCAAAAAGACTTACCGCCCGATGTGACAGAACCATTGTTACAGCCCGGCTTTGACCTGTGGAATAACAATGACTTTTGGCGGAGCCAGCAGCGTGGCCTGGGCGTGTTTATAGCGCCGCATTATTTTAAATATATACAATTGCCGTTTGAAGTAAAACAGCAGTGTTACATCAACCACTCTTTCCATACCAGCGCCTTAATGCCGCTGCTGAATAATAAAGAACAGTTTTACCTGTTGCTGTTAAGCAAGCACAAAGCTACTTTGTTTGAAGCAGATGCTTTTGGTATGCGCCCGGTGCCTGTAAATGGAATGCCGGATGGTATGGACGATGTAGTGCACTTTGAGGAAAAAGACGATCAGCAGCTGTTCCGCACGGGCGGCTCCGGGGCGGGCCATGGAGCTAACTACCATGGTATGGGCGCCGGTAAGCCCGACGAGAAAGCCAATATTTCCATGTACCTGGACGAAGTGGATGAAACGCTGTGGAAAGAGGTGCTGTCAACCAGCAACACGCCGTTGCTGCTGGCAGCAGTGGATTATATGATCCCTATTTTCAGAAAGCGTACGCACTATAAGCACATAATGGACGATGCGCTGATTGGCAACTATGAATATGAAAGCGTACCCGCCTTATATGAAAAGGCAAGGGAAAAAATGCAGCCTTATTTTAATCAGCGCGTGCAGCAGGCCCTGGAAAGATATGCCAATAACAGTACAAACGGCAACACATCATCTATCCCGGAAGATGTGATACCGGCCTGCTATTACTCCCGCGTGGATATTTTGTTTGTACAAAAGAATGCACAGCTGTGGGGAACCTTTAACGAACAGGATAACAGGCTTACCCTGCACGATACGGAGCAGCCGGGAGATGAATGCCTGATAAATGCAGCCATTGTGAAGGCCGTGGAAACAGGTGCAACCGTGTTTATGCTGGATAAGGAACAGATGCCGGCCGATAGTTCCCTGGCAGCTGTTATGCGGTACTGATTTTGTTCTTCATAAAAGGGATAGCCGGTGTCACAAAGTGGGCGCCGGCTTTTTTTAATAATTAATTATTAGCTATTTTCGCAGCAAATGAACCTCTGGAAAAATATCATTAAAAGCCCTACCTGATCCTGCACGGTTCCGCAATTCCTTCTTTTTATAAATCAATGGCAAATAAGCGCTCCGCACAGGGGCTGCTGTCGTTTGCCCGTACCACAACCTTTGCAGCAATCGCCAAACAAAAACCAATGCAAACAATTATAGAACCGTTCCGGATCAAGTCCGTAGAACCTATTTACTTTACTACCCGTGAAGAACGGGTACGTATTTTACAGGAAGCCCATTATAATCCCTTCCTGATCCACGCAAAAGATGTAATTATTGACCTGCTTACCGATAGCGGCACCAGCGCTATGAGCAGTGAGCAATGGGCCGGTGTTATGCGGGGCGATGAAAGCTATGCCGGCAGTGAAAGCTTTTTCAGGTTTGAAAGGTCGGTGCATAACATTACCGGCATGCCGTATATCATTCCTACCCACCAGGGCCGCGCGGCGGAAAAAATACTGTTCAGCATTACCGGGGGTAAAGGCAAATACTTTTTAAGCAATACCCTGTTTGACACTACCCGCGCAAACATTGAGTTTTCCGGCGCCACCGGGGTTGACCTGCTTTGTGATGAAGGCAGGCAGCCCGCCCTGGTAGCCCCTTTCAAAGGTAATATGAACGTAGCCGCCATGGAGCGGTTCATACAGGAAAAGGGCGCGGAAAACATCCCGCTGGTGATTATTACCGTTACCAATAATTCCGGCGGCGGACAGCCGGTGAGCATGGAGAACATAAAGGCTGTAAAAGCAGTATGTAATAAATATGGTATTCGCCTGTTTATTGATGCCTGCCGGTTTGCGGAAAACTGCTACTTTATTAAGCGGCGCGAGCCGGGGTACGGCGGTAAATCCATACTGGCCATTGCCCAGGAAATGTTTTCCTATGCCGACGGCTGTACCATGAGCGCCAAAAAAGACGCCTTTGCCAACATCGGCGGCTTCCTGGCCATGCGCGATGAACAGCTGGCCATGGAATGCCGTAACCTGCTGATCATTACAGAGGGGTTCCCCACTTATGGCGGCCTGGCCGGCCGCGACCTGGAGGCCATTGCCATAGGCCTGGAAGAGGTGCTGCAGGAAGATTACCTGCAGTATCGCATCCGCAGTATTGAGTACATAGGAGAGAAGCTGGATGCGGCCGGCGTACCTTATATTAAGCCCACCGGCGGGCATGCCATATACCTGGATGCGAAGGCCTTTCTGCCGCACATACCGGTGCATGAATACCCCGGGCAGGCTTTATGTGGCGCGTTGTATACAGAAGGGGGAGTACGGGGTGTGGAAATTGGTTCTGTTATGTTCGGTAAGTATGCGGCCGATGGTTCGCTTATACCGGCTGCTATGGAGCTGGTGCGCCTGGCCATTCCCCGCCGGGTATACACCCAAAGCCATATCGATTATGTGGCGGAGGTGATCCTGGAGGTATTTAAACAGCGCGAAAGCATTAAAGGCTATAGAATAACGTATGAAACCCCGCTGCTGCGGCATTTTATAGCGCATTTTGAACAGTTATGATAACAAAACGGCAGGCGGTCTTGAATAACCGCCTGCTGTATAACCGGCTTGCTCTACACGCAATTTTCCCCGGCCGCTAATCCCATCCGATAGATAATACCCTCCCCGGAAATCATTTTTTATTGTCGCAAACCTCCCTGCAGGCCCTCTTTTTGTTCAGTTAAACATTACAGGATAACTTTATTTTTTTCAAGTTTGCATTATTCAGTAAAAACGTCAACTTATCTTACTTTTTAAGTAATTGTGATCAAATAAGTAAAATATTATGATTAAATATATTCAATTAAACATTTGTTTAACTTAAACAAACGTTTAATTTTGCACCTGTTTAAATGCACGTTTAAATTTTTGGAGGGATAGACAATGGACTATAATCATAAACAGATACAAATCCTGGATGCGGCAGAGCGTTTGTTCGCTATGCATGGTTTCCATGGAGCTTCTGTAAGAGATATAGCGCAGGAGGCAGATGTTAATATTGCAATGATATCCTATTACTTCGGATCAAAAGAACGGCTCATCGAAGCTATTTTCCTGAAACGGG
>NZ_DASTRI010000070.1:0-29487 GCF_035761305.1 Chitinophaga sp.
AACTTTTAATTTGCTAAGCCAAGGCGAGGAAGCCCGTAAACAAATGGGATCTGTGAGTGGTTTAATTGAGCTATTCAAGACGGATTTTATACAATGCTTTCCATAAGAAATCTATAATGCATTAAAAGAGTAGCAGAGAGACCTTAATGCGGGGCTAGACGACTATAATCGGAACGGGATGCATACAGCTAAATGCTGTTTTGGAAAGATGCTTTTACCGCTTTTGAAGGAACGTTATCTTTAGCTAGAGAAAACAGTTGGATGATAGACCGCTAGCTGCTTGATATTTTTCACATCATTGTTAGATTAAGTCGGAGCGAGACTGTAATTATATTTGGTGACCGCTTAAAATTGCAATTATAAACCGGGGAGCTAACGCCGCTCCCCCTTCCCCCTGGCGTGGGGTTCCAAACATGGAAAGAGAATTTGACACAGTTTAATTTACACTCTCGACGGAGCTGTTCTAGGCTCTTTATTTCTCAATCGCCCTCATCTTATAGGCCTGGCGTATTTTCGGTTTTTTTATGAAATTATACATAAGCCTGAAGATCTAGCCAACAACTGCAATTGGTATAATACAGGTCACGGCTTCAGCATATATATAAAGCTGCACAGGAAAAAGCGCGGCAGCACCTGTGTTTGCGTATCCTCCACATAATTAACGCCAAAGGTGCGGGTGTAACCTTTGTTTTGGCTTAGCAGATCAAACGCTTGTAATCTGATCAACGCCTGTTTACGGGCGAAAAGGCTTTTTTCAATAGTGGCATTAAGCAGTATAATATTCACATTATTGCCTGGGGCAATACCTGTATTGTGCTGATAATTAATATTGGCGCCTAGGCTAAATTCCAGCGGCAATGTAAGGTTATAACTGAAATCGCAGTACCAGGTGTATACATTGATATTGTTTCCCTTCTGCTGGGAATAATGCACGCTGTTATAGCTCACGCCCGTAGCCAATGTACCATCCAGCAGCTGCTTATACGCATAGCTGCATGACAGGTTTTGCCCGGCAGCCAGGTTATAGGCATGCCCCCACTGCCCATTGGTGTAGTTGATATCCCGGTTCACGGCAAGGGTGGTGGTGCTATTTATATTGGTTTGCCATTTTTTTATAGCAAATGAATTGGTAATATTCGTATTTACAAACCAGGCCCCATTCGCATTCAACGGCTTGCTTACCTGCCGGCCCAAACTATCCAGCCAGCTGGCCATTATTATTTTATTCCTTATCATCGTCGCATTTATGGCAACCATAGTGGTTTTAAAACTGGCGGGGTTTACGCTGTTGTAGCTCATATTTACTGCGTGCATAACAGCAGGTTTCAGATCCGGGTTGCCCAGTTTTATGTATAAAGGATTGGTGTTGTCAGGTACCGGCTGCAGCAGTGTTATATCCGGCTGCTGTAAATTACCTGAGTACTGCAGCTTTAAGCGGCGATTGTTAGCAAAGGCATAATTAAAGGCCGCCGCCGGGAAAATGCCGGCGGTTTGCTGCTGCACGATTTGTTGGCTGATGTTGTTACTTCGCAGGCTGCTTAACTGGAGCGCTATGCCTATACTATAGTCATATCGCTCTTTTTGCTCACGGAAGCTTATGCCGGCACGGTGCACCTGCGCAATATTCCGGAAAGCATTGCTTAGACTGTCGTTCAGCAGGTTATACACATGGGCAATAGTGTTAAAATCGTAGGTGTTTTTTTCTGTCGTGGTTTGGTTACGGTTGTAGCTATATGTAGCATCCAGGAAATGATTTTTATATAAGGGGTAGGCATAGGCCATATTTAGTATGATGTCATAACCATGATTGCCGGTAGTGGCATACTGGTTAATACTATCGCTTTGCGATGATCCGTCAGGGTTAAAGAAATAGTTTAACGACCGGTTAAACTGCAAAAGGGGCGCGGTTTGATAACGCGCTATAAAAGAGGCGCTGAACTCGCGGCCAGCCTTAAAACGTTTTCTGTACGAAACAAGTACTCCTGCCTCAGACCTGGTGCTGTTACCAGTAAGCAGGGTAGTACCGCTGTTTACCGGTTGTTTTTTATCTCCAAGGGATTCATAGGCGCTTTGCTGCTTATTATTTTCTGTTGTACGGCTGATGCTTACAGACAATACCATGCGCTGGGAAGTATCCGGCTTATACTCTATGTGTGTGCCGGCCGCATAATTGGTAGCGCTGCTGCCATTATCTGCATCCTGGTTATAATAATAGGTGGTATCTGGCAGCAGATTTTGTCTTTGAACCTGGCGTTTCTCGGTAGTGTTAAAGTAATTCACATAGGCATTACTGCTTATTTTCAGCGCACTGTTTACTGCAGTGTTATAGTTTACACCGCCCATTGACGTTTTTGCAATACCATACCCGCCAATGGGTATACCGCTTTCATGCGCGCCGTTGGCATTGTTGCTTTGTCCAAGCAAGGTTAAGGCATGGTCCCCAAACCGGTTAAGGTTACCGGCAGCAGCATACCGGTCATCTGTGCCATATCCCCCCAAAAAGCGGCCGGTGAATTTATTGTTGTTTTCTTTTTTAATGGTAATGTTGATCATTTTTTCTGTTTGCTCATTATTTGTGCCGCTAAACTGTGATTGATAAGCGCGTTGATCTATAAGCTGTATTTTATCTATAAGATCGGCTGATAGGTTGCGGGTGGCCAGCGTCGGGTTGCTGCCGAAAAAGGGCTGGCCGTTGACCAGGATGCTTTTCACAGGCTGCCCGTTTACTTTAATATTACCCTCTTTATCTATTTCAATACCAGGTATTTTTTTTAGCAGCTGTTCTACTACCGCGTTTTGCCGGAGCTTGTAGTAATCGGCATTGAATTCCAGCGTATCTTTTTTTACTACCATCGGCACGCGCTGCTCCACTATCTCCACTAGGCCCAGGGTAACGCCTGTTTTTTGCAGGGAGATGGCGCCGATGTCCTGCAGTGATTCATTAGTGATGTTGAGCAGTTGCTGTCGCTGCCGGTAGCCGATATAGGTAACATGCAATAGGTAGGCACCCGAGTGGGCCTGCAGGGTAAAGGCGCCATTTTTATCTGTGAATGCAGCTGTTACACGAGAGGAGTCTTTGGCATTTAACAGCGTTACTACAGCATCCATGAGCGGCTGTTGGGAATCCTTATCTATAATGCGTCCTTTTATATGAACAGGTGGGTTAACCTGGGACCATGCGTTCAGGCAGCACAGGGCAGCAAGCAGCAGGATGAGGAGGGTTTTGCTCATCAGGGTACAATGAAGGGTTCTTTAATGGTTCCCGCGGGTACGGGGGTGAATTTGCCGGTAGCGTAATGTATGGTTAATTGGTAAGAAAGGCTTGTAGAAATGCAAGTTTTTTGGAGGGAGGGGAGATGACTATGAATGACATATAAATGGCATAGGACTGAAATGGCACTGCATCATAAGAATGCTGACATGTTTGTTAACCGGACGTTAATATAGGTTCAATTAATAAAATACGATCCTTTGAATGGTACGTTTTGATTGTTAATCCGTTATTAAAATGAGAGGCATAAAAAATCATATACTAAATTGCAAATATATGGCAAAAACAAAAAGACCTGTAGTAGATGTATCGCTTGAATCCAGTGATCCGGCAGTGCCTAAACCCAGATTAGTAAAACTTATCATTAAGAATTACAGGTGCATAGGTCCTGTACCTGTTGAAATTGATTTGAACGAGATAGTGGTGCTGGTGGGGGCCAATAATGTAGGGAAGAGTACTATCCTTAAAGCGTACGAATTGGTAATGTCGCAGGGGTCAAGTAAAGCTAATCTCAACTGGAAGATTTTCCCAATAATGAAATTGATCCTCAAAATTTACCCGAGATTGAATTACATACCATTGTTTATGATAATAGTCCCGGTGATGAATGGATAGCCATTCTGGAAAACGGTGAACGCCTTGTAAGGGAAAGATGGATATGGTCAGCGGCAGGTGAACCGCGCAGGGAGGGATGGGATGCTAAAGAAGGAAGCTGGAGCGCACGAGTGCCATGGGGGGCTCCTAATGTCGCTAACTCAAGACGTCCGGAGCCCCATCGGGTAGACGCTTTTGACTCGCCGGAAACGCAGGCGGAAGCAATAAAGGAACTGTTAAAACAGGCATTGAAGGAGCGGGTGAAAAATTTAAAAACTGCTGGTCAAACACCAGATGGAGAGGAAAACGACTATCGCAAACTTTTGGCATTGGTAAAAACCCTACAAAAAAAGATAGTGGCAGAAACGAGGGGACAGATCGATGCTGTAAATATCGAGCTAACAAAAATGCTACAAAGGGTATTCCCTAATTACAAAGTTGATTTTGATGCAAAACCTGAAGAGGACCTGGATAAAACCATCAATTTGTTTAAGGCTGATGCCCAGCTCTTGATGGGCCCCAGTAATGGTTATTTAAGTACTGTAGACCGACAGGGGAGCGGGGCCAGGAGAACCCTGCTTTGGACAGCTATTAAATTCATATCGGAGAATAACCAGAAAAAGAGGGAAGATGGCATACCCACAAGGCCACATGTTTTACTGATAGATGAACCGGAAATATGTCTGCATCCTTCGGCAATAAGGGAAGCATGCAATGTTTTATATGAACTTCCCAGCTCAGGAAACTGGCAGGTGATGGTTACCACGCATTCACCTGTTTTTATAGATTTTTCCAGGGATAATACTACTATTATAAAAGTAGAGAAAACAGAGGAGGGACATATTAAGGGAACTACTGTCTTCCGGCCAGATAAGGTGAAACTGGATGAAGATGACAAGCGAAATCTGAAAATGCTCAATTTATGTGATCCCCACGTTGCGGAATTCTTCTTTGGTGGTAAGGTAATTGTGGTGGAAGGAGATACTGAATATACTGCGTTTAATTATATAAAGGCCAAAAAGCCTCTGGAATACCAAAATATTCATATTGTTAGAGCCCGTGGGAAGGCCGCTATTGTATCTCTGGCTAAAGTATTAAACCATTTTGGCTCTAATTATGCGGTACTGCATGATAGTGATACCCCTACAATTACTACAAGAAAGGGCAAGGAGATGAACAATCCAGCCTGGGGTAATAACCCGCGTATACTGGAAATTGTAAATGCTAGACCTACAGGAAGGCGTACCAGATTATTAGCATCATTGCCAAATTTTGAAGAGGCGTACTTCGGTGAGCTTGTGGGCGAGGAAAAGCCATACAATGCGCTTAAACGGCTGGAAACTGACGAAGCAATGTTTAATAAAATAGAAGGGCTGTTAAAAGCACTTATAGATTTTGAAGCCCCGTTGCCTGAAAATTGCGTTGAATGGAATACAATAGAGGATTTAGGTGGAAAGCTGGTGCAGGTATTGGCGGTAAACTGATATGGGAAATATTACATAGGCAATAGTATTATTTTTAAAATCGCAAATTTATGAATATTAATACCTTTCTCGAAAGACGAGAGCGCGAACAGGAACAGGGTACTAAGCAGCTAATAGTGGATCGTCACTATATAGAAAAACAATCTGCGGAAAAATTTGCCAGAGAAGCGAAGAGTGCTAAAATTGCAGCATGGATTTCGGCTTGGGCAGCAATAGTGGCAGCAATTGTTGCAATAATAACATTATTTAAATCATAGTATTCATAAAACGGCGATTTCATAGCGTTCATCACTGTACGAATAAGCCACCCGGGGGACCGGTGGCTTTCCATTTTATCAAACTGCTGCACACTGCTCCGCTTCCACCGCCTTCCTAACTCCCTCCATCACCTTCCTATCCCCCGTAACCACCAGCTGATGCGGCGTGCTGCAGGTAAGCCGGTTCACCACATTCAATTCAGTAACGGAAGCCTGCTCAAAAATAATAGGCATTTGTTTCAGGCTGTCAATGGGCGCATCGTACGCATCATAAGGCTGCAGGCGCAGGCAATAGTCCTTTGACAATGGATAATATACCACGGTGTTACTTTTTATATTGCTGATGGCCAGCAGCGGGTCAGGAACAGGCGTTTGCTTTTTGCCACCGGGGGGCAGCAGGTTTATGCTGAACCCGGGATTGTCGGATGTAAACCAGGAGCAGCCGGGCGGGCTTTTAAGGATTACCCATTTCTTGAGCGACAGCTTGGTTTCATATACTTTCCTGATCACGGCCATCAGCTGCTGGTGCAGCTGAACAGCATCGTAGTGTTTATGTTGCAGCTCATCAGGCTCAAAGCCCCAGTCGCGCAGCCGGTGTGGATCACGTAAAAAAAGCTGGATGTAGTTTGCATTCCTGAATTTGGAATAATAAAGCCACTCTGCCAGCTTCGCTTTTATCTGCCGGTCAAAAATGGGTTCTTCCCTACGCATGGCAGCAAACATTTGCCAGTAGTCGCGCTCAATTACCGCAGAAAAATAATTGTGCACATATCTTGTCAGCGTGGTTTTGTGGTCGCGCATATACAGCTTCTGTACGGCAGAACGACTTTTGCCGCTGCCGGCAGGCCGCCCCAGGCTAATAATATAACACCGCCCGCTGCCTGGTTCGCAGAACTGCTCCAGGTACACCTTTGAGAAGCGGGGCTGATGCCCGCGGGTTATATCTTTGAGGGTTACTTCCTGCTGCAGGTATACCTGGAAACCGCCGGTGCCGCAACAGGGGGCATAAATAGCAGCTGTTTTATCAGCAGCATGTGCCGCATATAGGGTGCTGGTTAGCTGCTGCAGAAAGGAGTGAGGCAGGCGGTGTGCATCTCCAGGCGGTATAGGGGGGCTGGCCTTATTATCCCGGGCCGGGTTATCAGGTGCTGAAGAAGTAAAAAGCGCTTTGGCGGAAAGGGATGCCGGTTGTGCGAAGGTTGTTGGAGAGCTGAGGAACTGCAGGAAGCTGCGCATCTTTTTTTTAAGTTCGTCATAATGATACACAAGGTCCTCCAGGGTATGCAACTGATGCATCGCCATTATTTCTGCGAGATATTGTATAACATCGGCTAATTCGTGGTTACCCGGCAGCGGGCCCTGTTGCCCCGAAAAAAGAAAAGCATACGCCACGCTTATTTCTGCATCGTCTATAGTGGCTACTGCCAGGAACCTGCCGAGCAGTTCCCGGAATGTTTCTATTTGTGGATTTTGATGTTGCATGTGTCTTGCTTTAATGTTAACTTATCGATGTTTATCGACCACGCTTTTTATGGATCCATCTTTTAAAGCGGGAAACCTTCATTTTTATGGCGCCTTCCGTTGTTTGCAGGGCCTCGGCAATCTCTTTATACGGGAGCCCGTTGTACATCATTACCAGTATTGCTCTCATGTCTTTACTGTATTTATCGGCCTCTTTATAGATGTTCATCAGCTCTTCCTTGCTATCCAGGAGCTGGAAGGGATCTCTGTCGGGGTTGGGCTTTTCAGCCGGCGTCCGGGGCGTATATCCTTCTATTCTTTTGTTATTGCCTTTAAGGTAGTCGCTCAATACATTTCCTGCCTTTAGCCAGATCAACTGTTCGGATGTGTAATGCAGTAATGTTTCGCTGCGGCTGTTCATAAAAGCCATAACCATTGTTTGCTGCACAAGCTCCTCTTCCTGTGCTGCCAGATCGAGGTGGGGGATCAGCCCTTTTTGTGCAGCCGTCCGAAGTTCCCTGTAAAAGAAATAGTGCAGCGCGGCATTCTGCGCGTCGCAAGCTGCTGCAAATTCCTGGTCCCTGTCTTGAAAATAATGCATGCTTTAACCGGTTTTGAATTAGGGGATGTGCTTCAGCAACAGGCGCAGTACAGTAAAGAATATTACCAGCCACACTACCAGCCATGCGGGAATATTATAAATGCATAGCCTGATATGGTTTTTTCCGTATGGAATTTTGAGTTTTGCATTCATAGCAACGCTTTAATAACTATAACAGCAAAACAACACGGAAAGTAACGCATGGCTGAAAATTGCGCTATGCGGTAAACGGTTAAGAGGAAAGCGGGTTGTTTATAATATACTACGGGTTTGCTGCGGTGGTGTACTATTTGCGAGTGTAATTTCTTTGTTCCAAAAAAATTTGGCGGTAGCTTGGTACAGGAGGTGAGTTTTTTATCTTTTGAGCATGAGGGGTATTTGTTCCATAGCAACAGGTAAATAGTGTAAGGGGGATGGAATATCTTATCAGATAGGTGCGCATTTTTGTGTATATCGGCCCTTCACAGTAAAGCCGGTGAAACAATGAGGCGTAGCTAAAAAAGATATTGAAGAAAGCGGGCTCCCGGCATGCAAGAAGGTATTACTAGGCGATTGAGATCTGAAAAGAACCGGTTGTTTTGAGAACGGCAATAAGCAGATAAAAAATATTTCCCCATCTTCCCACAATTAGCTATCATTGTGTAACAATCAATACCCCGGGCAAACCTATACTCAAAGACAGGCACTACACCCCCCGAACGGCACATCTTTATTTATTATCATTTATAAAAAATTTTACTGCCACCCGCTGTAGTTAACGTAATACGCAAACCTCGAGTACAAAGCAGCGGTAAACTGCACTGGTCTGAATTCACTTTAAAACATACCTCATGGAAGTAATGGAGGGGACATTACCTGGAAGCCTTAACCGGCTGGAGCAGGTGATTGCTGTTATCAGGGAACAGCAGCTGGCGCTGCAAGCCATCCCCGGCGTGCTGGGCGTACGGCCGGGCTTTAGCAGCACCGCGCACAATGAGCCGGTGATAATGGTAGTGCTTACCCCCGGGGCAGACGGCATCACATTGCCGGAAATGATCAGCGGCATTCCCGTGGAAACCGCCATCGCCACGCCCCTGGAAATGCTGGAAGGCATGCTGCCGCTGTCGGCCTGGGAAGGGCTGGTAATGGAAGCCGCAGGCCCGCCCCGCATTAACTACCAGCCGCCGGATGCGGAAGAAGTAGCCCTAACGGAAATGCAGGTGCGGAACATAACCTGCCATGTAGGCCCCGACTCGGGCTGGAGCACCCTGCAGCCTTTCCTGGAAGCCACCACCAGCAGCCTTACCGTAGCCATGTACGAGTTTTATGCAGGCCATATTATCGATACCGTAACAACGTTGGGCCGTGAAAGTGATATTACCCTTAAAATGATATTGCAGGTAGATAAGAACGACCGCGATATGGAAAACACGCTATCCGGTAGCTGGGGTAACCGACTGGAATTTGTAAAAGCATCGGTATCGGGCCCTAACCGCATTTTCAACAACTCGTACCATACCAAGGTTGCGGTGCGCGACTCCAGCGCCTGCTGGATATCCAGCGGCAACTGGAGCCCCCACAGCCAGCCCCTGGTGCCGCCCGGCAGGGAGCAGTTCCTGTACAGGGAGGGCAACCGCGAATGGCACGTGATCATTGAAGACGAAGCGCTGGCGCAGCTGTACGAAAAGTTTATCCAATACGATATGCGGCAGGCCGCTGCCGCGGTAGCTGAAGAAATAACCGAAGCGGCATTTTTACTGCCCGACCTGTTTGTGCCCGACACCATACAGGAAGCCGCCGTTATACAGCCCCGGCCCTTTACCGCCGAAACCTTTTATACCGGCAACGCCGGCGTAAGGGTAAAGCCCTTAATGAGCCCTGATAATTATGCCCGGGAAGTACTGGCCCTGGTAGAAAGCGCCGAAACATCGCTGTACCTGCAATTCTCCTACATCCGCCAGCCGTCGCGCGAAATATTCGACAACATTATTGAGGCCATCAGTCAAAAAATGAAGGCGGGGCTGGATGTGAAAGTGATCGTAGGCCCCAGCCAGAACGCCGAGCATTCCGACATGCTCATCGCCACCCGTAAATGGGAGCGCAGCATGTTCCGGCGGCAAACCAGCAAAGTACATAACAAGGGCATACTGGTAGATGGCAAGATTGCCGTGGTAGGCAGCAACAATTGGTCAACCGACGGTACGCAGTACAACCGCGATACCAGCGTGGTTTTTTACTCCCCCAAAATAGCGCAGTTCTTTACAGAAGTGTTTTTGTTCGACTGGGACTATCTCACCAAACCCATTGGCAGCCGCGAAGCGGTAACGCCTTTAATGGCCCCTGCCAATGCGCCCGCGCCCGAAGGCATGCGCCGCATCCGCTGGCAGGAATGGTATGACGCCTAAAACCCAATATATGTTTTCCGAAGCAGATAAAGATTATGTAATAGAGGTGCTCACCAGCCGGCTGGCGCTGGAAGGCTCGCCACGGTCAACACTGGTAGCATACTTTATGAACACCACCTTTGCAGAAGACCTGGTGCAGGGAAAAGCAAGGGAGCTGGCCATGGATGCCGTGCGCCTGTGCATTATTGACGGCTGGAACCATAAGCCCACCTGGATGGAGCGCCTGCTGGACGTATACGCCTTAACAGTGGCCGACGCCAAGATTGCCGAGATATGGGAGCGCTCCAAACACCAGCCGCCCCCGGCTGCGGACCCGCTGAACCAAACGGTGCTCAATAACAGCATTCCCTTTGTGAACCGTAAAACACTGCGGTTGCACCTGAAACGGCTGGCCACTCCCGGCGCCAACCTGCAGCCCATACTGGTGCTCAATGGCACCAGCTGCTGCGGCAAATCGTACTCCACCAACTACATCAGCCACTTTTCAAACATCCGTTCTATTACGGCGTACCGCCTTTCGCTGGACCCGCAGCTGGGCCTGTCCACGGGCCCCCGCGAAGTGGCCATGGACCTGGTGTATATGATGGGCCGGCCCCTTACCAATATGCCTGCGCCGGAAACCAACTTAAACCTGTACGCCCGGCAGCTGGCCAATTGGGTATTGAACGAAGCCGCGCAAATACCGGGGCAGCACTGGTTTGTGCTGGACAACTTCCGCGGCGAAGCCCTGCTGCCTGAAACCCGCAACTTCCTCACCGCCCTGTCGGACCGCATTACCACCGGCATATTTGCACAACGCTGCCGCCTGATACTGATAGGCTTTGACCGCGCCGTGCTCACCGTAGACCCGGGCATGGTAGAGGAGGAGTGGATTGCCCACTGCACATTGCCCGATGTAGCGGCCACCGTGCAGGAGATCATGGAACGGGCCGGCGGCCAGCCCTATGACCTCAATAACATTATGCCATATGTGTACGACAACCTGCCCGCCGGCACCAGTAAGATGTGGGAGCTGAACCAGCGCCTGCGCGCCTTGCTGTATGCCGTAAAAACACTCAGCACCCTGCTGGCCGGCCGGAGCGACATTAGCTTTGAAACCGTGCTGCTGCAAATGCTCAAAGACCTGCCGCCTACGGCGGAACGTATACAGGAGCTGCAGAAACGGCTCAATAACCTGGGCGATACCTTAAATGAAATTTAGCGCGTATGTCAAACCCTGATATTACCGCCACGCTGCTGGCGAAATATAAAAGTAAGCTGACCGACAGCCCGCAGGAAGCCGCTACGGACAATGATGCGCAGCTGTGGTCGTACCTGCAGGCGGCAGCCGTGCTGCACTGCTTTTCGCCGGAAACCCTGCACCCGCTGGAAACGCAGTACCTGCATCCGCAGCCGCGCGTGCTGCTGTACGACAGCATTGTAAGCATATCCGGCGGCCTGTCCGAAGGGTTGTTTACCTTAAAGCCGGCGGTGCGCAATGAGGCGCTACGCAGGTTCCCATCCAGGCAGGCTATGCTGGCTGCATTGCACGCCAACGCCGTACACGTAATGACGGACGTGCAGCAGCTATGGGAAATGTACCTGGTTACCGGCAGGTTTCCGCCAACCGCGCAAATGGGCTACCGGCTGCTCAACTGCTTTTGCCAGCTGCTTGGCTGGCTGGCAGGGATAGATACCACGCTGCCTTCCCAGTCGGACATTATGCCGCTGCTGCACCAGAAAAGCGTGCTGGCCAGCTTTGAGCACCTGGTGATCTCCAACTTTACCGGCAGGGAAAAGGAGCTGCGCCTGCTGAATGAGCATATCGGCAATGAAACGCCTTCCTTACTGAAACGCCTGTACGCCAAACGCAAACCCATACTGGCCGTGCATGGCCCGGGCGGCATCGGCAAATCGGCCCTGGTGGGCCGGCTGCTGTGGGAGAACTTCCAGGGCAGGTACAGGCAGCGCATCCCGTTTGCCTACCTGGCCTTTGACCAGCCTAACCTGCGTATTGAAACGCCCTTCACCATACTGGTAGAAGCAGCCGCGCAGCTGGCATTGCAGCTGCCGGAGCTGGCGCCGCTGTTCATCCGGTTCAATGAAGTGGTGCGCGACTACCGCACCGCGCAGGGCGGGCTAAAGAACCGCGCGGAAATTTCCGGCACCCGCACCATCCGCCTCGAAACCTACCACTCGTCGGAAGCAAAGCTGTATAGTGAATTTGCAGCGCTGCTGGATATTATTTCCAGGCATAACAACGCCAAAAAGCCGGTGCTGCTGGTGCTGGACACCTTTGAGGAAGTGCAGTACCGCGACCGCGAAAGCCTGAGCGCCTTCTGGCGCATGCTGTCGGCCATACAGGAGGAGTTTCCGCTGTTCTCAGTGATCATTGCAGGCAGGGCGCCCATCGCAGACCTGGGCATTAGTAAAGATGTTTTTGACGAGCTGCCCCTGGAACGCCTGGGCGCTGCAGACAGCATTACCCTGCTGAAAGCGTTGGGCGTGCAGGACGATGCCCTGGCAAAAGCAGTAGCCGGCCAGGTGGGCGGCAATCCTTTATCATTACGGCTGGCGGCTAACTTAATCACCAACGATGTTTCCGCTGCCGGCAGGTCGGGCATTAAGGGATTGAACACCTCCAAATGGCTGTTTTTTCAGCTGGATGAACAGATCATTCAGGGCCAGCTTTACCGCCGCATACTGGACCATATACACGATGAAAACGTGCGCAAGCTGGCGCATCCCGGCATGGTGCTGCGCATTACCAGTCCGGATGTAATACTGCAGGTGCTGGCGCCGGTGTGCAAGATTGCCATTGATGATATTTACGAAGCAGAGCTGCTGTTTGATGCATTGAAACGCGAGCATGCGCTGGTGCGCATGGGCGAGTCCGGCGCGCTGGTGTACCGCCCCGAGATACGGCAGGCCATGATACGCCTGCTGAAGCAGGACAAATACGCCGAAGTGCGCGAGCTGCACCGCGCAGCCATAGCCTATTACAACCGGCGCGATGATATGGAGGCCAGGGCGGAGGAAATGTACCACCGCCTGGCGCTGGGCGAAGACAGCCCCTATGAGCTGGACCGGCACTGGGTAAAAGGCATTGAGCAGTCCATTGCCGCCAACCTGGAAGAGTACCCCGACCATGTAAAAGTATGGCTGGCGTCGAGAATGGACCTGGAAGTGCCGCGCAGCATTTATGCCAATGCCGATATTATGGAATGGGAACGCAATATAACGCGCAAGGTTAAACGCGCTTTAATGGAGCTGCAGCTTACATGGGCGCTGGACCTGCTGCATGAGCGGCAGGAGCGGTCGGAACAGAGCCCGCTGTTTGCCCTGGAAGCCAAAGTGTATATGCTTATGGAAGATAATGAGCTGGCGGCCCGGGTGCTGGAGCAGGGCGTGGAAAAAGTATCGGGCTCCGCTAACCGCGGGCGGCTGGCAGAGCTGTTCTGGCTGCAGGCGCAGGTAGCCCTGCTGCAATCCGCGCCGGCCCTGGCGGATGAACGCCTGGAACAGGCGGAGCAATCCATTGCCGGCGTTGCCAACCCCATACCACTGGTACAGATACTGTGCCACCGCCTGCTGGTGTACAACATTTACCTGCGGGAAATTAACGATAACGAGCCGGAAAACAAGGTTGACGAACAGGAAAGCGCGCGTAAAGTGGCCGCCACCCGCGGCCGCCTGAACGATGCCTGTGAACGGATCAACGCGGATAATGCCTACACGGCGCCCTTTATCATTGAAATGGCCATTCCACTATTGGGAGATGAATATCCCCAAACCAGGAAACGCCTGGAAGAATTTCAGCCATCCGGCGTTACGCCCTCACCGGATATTCTTACCACTGAAAATTTAAGAGGGCTCGAAGAGTTCCGGGAAAGCTGGGAAGAAGAGGAAGACAATTATACTTATGAAAGCTTAGCATAATGGCCCTGCTTACAACCAATGAAATAATGCAATTAAGGGAAGCCCTTATAACGGGGATGGATATTGCCACTAACCGCCCCGCATTGTTGCAGTCCATAGACACCAGGTTCGTGGCTTCCTTTACCGCGGTAGGCAACCCCGCGGCACAGCTGATGGTAGATATTGGTCTGATGAACGAAACAGAAAGGCTGCCATCCGGCATAGTGCCGCTGCAGGTGTACCTGCAGAACGCCGCTTTTCTGCTATACGGCAAAACAAGCCAGGAGGCCGTTGTAAGGAACCTGCTGGACGTGGTGAACCAGCGCGCCATGGGCGCGCCCAGGGTAGACATCAGCAACATTCCCGAAACCAAAGAGCAGATCATTCACCAGGATGATATGGTCACCTTTGCTTTTATGGAAGCCGGCGTAAAAGCCGCGCCGGCCGTGCTGAAGCTGAAGGTGCCCCGCTTTGAGAACGGGCAGCCCCGCAAGCTCTCCAACGGTGAGCAGCTATATTTTTTGGGCACCGGGTGGCTGGTGGCCCCGTCGCTGGTAATGACCAACCATCATGTTATAAATGCCCGTAAAGATGGCGAAGCCAATGCCGCTGAAGCCGACCTGCGCCTGCAGGCCGCCGGTACCGCAGCCCTGCTGGATTTTGATGCGGATGAGATGGAGCCTGGCAGTACATTACAGGCGCAAGCGCTCGAAGCCTGGAACACGCAGCTGGACTATGCCATTATTCGTATACCCGACACCGGCAGGGCCCCGCTGCGGCTTGCCGCGCAAATGCTGGAGTATGGCAACGAGCCAATACCGGTAAATATTATCCAGCACCCCGGCGGGCGCGGTAAGCGCTACGCCATCCGCAACAACCTGGTAAGCTCCTCTACTCCCGGCGAGCTGCGCTACTTCACCGATACAGAAGCCGGCACCTCCGGCTCGCCGGTATTTAACGACCGGTGGGAGGTAGTGGCGCTGCACCGCGCATCCAAATACGTTTCGGGCGTGCAGTTCCAGGGAAAGGCAACGGCGTATGTGAATGTAGGCACGCATTTGCCGTTGATAGTGGCGGATATAAAGGCCAGGTACGCCGCGCTGGCCGGTGAAATGGGCCTGTAAAACGGCGCTTGCATGATCCGGTTTTATTTGTACTTTCATTGCACTAATCACTATACCGTAACTGCCCCCTGATGAGCAAATCCCTTTATACCGCGTTCAATAATATTACCTCCGTAAAAACCCCAGCTATAATCCGGGTTTTACCCCTACCTGGCGTTCTGCTAATGGCGCAACTTTGATCCGGTAACATAACACACCCTCTAAATCAACTGATATGCAAATCAAGCTCCTTTATCCCTTTAGAAAGATAGTGACCTTACTCATGGTCATGATTCCCCCGGCAATAACAGCACAGGCGCAATGCGACGCTGCTGCCAATCATCCCAAGCCGTATATGTGGGCGCCAAAGGACGATGCCCTGCTGCAGAATTTTAAACAGCGCAAAAAGCAGGTGCTGGACGATGCTTTTCACATTCCTCAAACCGACTCTTTTTACCTGGGTAATTTCCTGGGCATGATGGAATACTTTGAAAGCAGGTACGGAGCGGATTACGCCTGTTTGCATATATACATCTGCGCTTATGGACCCAGGGGCCGCCGGCATGCGCCCAATGGCGCCCGCAATAAATTAACGCTGGTGTTTGCGCCGGCAAAGGCGGCCAGGGGGCGGCTGAAAGATCTTGGTTATTTTACCTTTCAAACGGGTATACCTTTTAACCCGGGCAATCCGAAGCCTTTTAAGCTGCGCAAAGGCGTATTTAAAAACTGGCACAGGAATTTTTCGCGCAATATGCTGGGAAAGCTGTGGCGAACCGTCAGGGACAGCACAGATGAAAACAGGGAGGATAACAGGTATACAGACACACGCGCTATTACGTACTGCAGGGAAGACCTGCATGAGCTGATACAGGAACAGTGCTATATGCATACCATAGCACAGCAGCCGGTGAGCATCAGCAAAGATTTTATTGCCCGGTTTGCGGCATACGGCGATACCGCAGGCAAGCTCCGCAAACGGCTTTTTGTATGGTTTGATTTTACAGATAACCAGGGACATATTTTACCGCTGGAAAATACCGATGGTTTCAGTAACCGGGAGCATGCCAGGGGCCAATGTACCAGCTGCCAGCGCGAACAGCAAATAGTGGATAACGGGCAGCTTTGCCCGCCCTCCACCAACTGCCCTAACTACAAAGCGCCGGTACCTGCCGCACCCTGATAATACCGATGGATAAGCTGCTTACATACTTTCATGTTACCAACATTGCAGAACTGTGCGCCTTTGCCGCAGCTGTGCTGCTGCTGAACAAGCGCACGGGCATATGGCGGGTATTTATTCCGCTGGTACTGCTCACCATTTGCACGGAGGTAAGCGGCTGGTACCTGAACACCTTTTTGCGCATGCACAATAATGCGCTGCCTTTTAACATCCTGATGCTGGTGAATATATCGTTCTTTATTTTATTCTTTACCACGGCCGGCGTATTCCGGCACTACCGTACATGGATGCACGCCGGCGCCGTTGGTTTCCTGGCAACGGGCGCCGCCAATTTATTGTGGTGGCAGGGATTGTGGACGTACAATTACTATTCGGAGGCAGCCGGCGACCTGGTGCTGGCCTTCATATGCTGCACCTTTTTCCTGCGGAGCCTGCGGGAAGATACCTATCATGATTTTTTCCGGGATCCGTACTTCTGGCTGGCTAACGGGCTGCTGTTTGCCTCCATGGGAAATGCGCTGCTGTACCTGTTCCTGGAAGAGCTAGGCGCCTGGTACCAGGCCACAAAGATAGATGTATACGGCCCGGTGAACAGCCTGTTAAACGTGATATTTTATGTTAGCCTGATAATCGCTTTTATATGCCGATGGAAAACTACAAGATTGTTACCGGAATGGTGATAGCCATTATCTTTTTCCTGTTGCTGGGCTTCTTCATTTTTTTGCTGGTAGCCTATTACAACAGCCGGAAAAAGCGGTTCATAGAAGAAAAGCTGCTGCTGCAAACACAGTTTAACGAGCAGCTGCTGAAAAGCCAGCTGGAAATACAGGAGAGTATCTTCAACAACATCAGCCAGGAGATACACGACAACGTAGGGCAGATATTAAGCCTGGCAAAGGTGCAGCTAAGCACCCTGGAGCAATCGGACGGGTTTAACCCCGCGCTGGTGGCAGACGCCAAAGAAAGCATTGGCAAAGCCCTGGCCGACCTGCGCGACATTGCCAAAAGCCTGAGCACCGACCGTGCCAAAGGGCTTAGCCTGCCGGACATGACCCGGCATGAGCTGGACCGCATTAACCGCGCAGGCCTGCTGGACTGCCACCTTAGCGAAGAAGGCCCGCCGCATGCAATAGACGGGCAAAAGAAGCTGATACTGTTCAGGATCATACAGGAAGCATTGCAGAACATTATTAAACATGCCGGCGCCCGCACTGCGGCCATCGTATTTACATACCAGCAGGAAAGCATGCGTATTACCATACAGGACAACGGCGGGGGATTTGATACATCGCTTACAGGGGAACATCAGGGGCTGGGACTGCAGAACATCACCAGCCGCGCCAGGCTGGTAGGCGGCGCAGCGGTTATCAGCAGCACGCCGGGCAAAGGCACGGTTATTACTATCAATGCGCCGTACGAATGAAGGGGAGCATTGCCATTACAAACAACTATGCAATAAATATCAGCAGATGAATGATGTAAAAACAATTGGCATTGTAGATGACCATGCCCTGTTCCGGAAAGGGCTTGCCGCGCTCATTAACCTGCTGCCGCGCTACCGCGTAACGCTGGACGCCGCACACGGACAGGACATGATGGACCGGCTGAAAAGCCAACCGGCGCCCGGCATTATGCTCATGGATATTCACATGCCGGTAATGGACGGTTATGCCGCCACCGAATGGCTGAGCGCACATTACCCCGATACGAAGGTGCTGGCCCTGAGCACCATGGACGCGGAAACAGCCATCATTAAAATGATCAAAGCCGGCGCTAAAGGATATGTCCTTAAAGACGCCGAGCCGGAAGAGCTGAAGCTGGCCTTTGATGAGGTACTGTCGCGCGGGTACTTTTACAACGAGCTGGTAACGCAAAAAGTGCTGCGCTCCATTACCGGGCTGTTTGAGCCTAAAAACGCCACCGCTGTTTTTGCCAACCTGAACGACCGGGAGCTTGAGTTCCTGAAATACGCCTGTACCGAGCTTACCTACAAGGAAATAGCAGACCTGATGTGCCTGAGCACCCGCACGGTAGAAGGCTACCGCGATGCGCTGTGCGAAAAGCTGAACCTGAAAACCCGCGTAGGACTGGCCATGTATGCGATACGGAATAACCTGGTGAAGCTGTAAGGAATATGATAACAGATAAATTCAATTATTCACTTAAAATCATTAGCTGTGTTTGACTCCCCTGGTGTAAACGTGGTAATAGGCTTAACGCTCATATACCTGCTTTATAGCCTGTTAGCCTCCATCCTGAGCGAAATGCTGGCTACATCCCTGAACCTCCGCTCCGTGCTGCTGCGGGTAGCGCTGGAAAGAATGCTCAACGACGGCTATTATGCACGCAGGAACCGGTGGCACAATGGCTGGAATAACCTGGTAAATGCGGTGCGTTGGCTGCTGCTATTGCCGAACCGGCATTTTAAGAGCAGTTTGGCCGGCCGCTTTTATGAACATCCTTCCATTAAATACCTGGCAAAAGTGGAGCGCCGCTCACTGTTTGCGGAAATGCGCCCGGCTTATATCACCGACGTGTATTTTGTAAGTACGCTCATCCGCATGCTTATTGAAATGGGGTTGGGCGCCGACGATAAGGAAAGGATCGCATCCGCGCTGCAGCTGAATACCCTGCATATGCAACGGCGTACGGCAGAGAACATCCGCAGCATTTACCGCGAAGCCGGCGGCGATACGGAAGCGTTTAAGGAAGGGTTACGGAAATGGTACAACGAAACCATGGACCGCACCAACGGCTGGTACAAACGTAAAATGCAGGCGCTGCTGCTGGTACTGGGGCTGGTGATTGCCATGGTGTTTAACATTGACAGCATACGTATTGCAAAGCTGCTGGCGCGCGACCCTCAGGCCAGGGAACAGCTGGTGGCCATGAGCATTGCCATTGCAAAAGACACCGCCATTGAAAAAACAGTGGCTGCCAACGACAGCGCACACCGCGCTGCAATACTTGACGCTGGCTATGCGCACCTGCAGCGGGATATAAGCGATGCCCGCCTGGTGCTGGGCATGGGATGGAATTTTAACAGGCAAACATCACCCGTAACATACAATGTAGATAGCGCATTGCGGAAACAGGTGTATGAATGGAACGCTGCGGCTGCATCGGTAAGGCAGGCCGACAGCGAGCTGCGGGTAAAAGCAGGAAAAGACCGCCTGGCGGTGAAAACGCTGGAACCGGAAATAAAACACGCCGACCGGGAAATTACCGATGCTGTAATGACAGCGCTGGAAAGAAACGTAAAGGACACCGGGTATATAGACAGCCTTCGCCAAAAGAGCAAACGGCTGCAGCAGCTATTGGCTGCCAGGAAAACAGTGCTGGCTAACGACAGCGCCGAGCTGCGCTCACTGGCCTCGCTGCAGCAGCACAACCTGTACACCATTAACCAGCTTACCGGGGAAAAGTTTACCGGCATTCCCGCGCTTGTTGTGGACGATAAAAAGCAAACATCCCTGCAAGGGCCGGGGCCTTTCAGCGGTTGCAGGTTGTGGTATATTTTTACGCATACGCTTAGTGAATACCGTTGGCTGGGATTTTTGCTCACGGCATTGATGCTGTCCTTAGGCGCGCCCTTCTGGTTTGACCTGCTAAAGAAGCTGGTGAACCTGCGCGGAGCCGGCGTAAGGCCCGAGCCCACCGAAACAGCCGTAGTGGCCGTAACAGACCCGTTGCTGCCTGCTGCCGCTAAACCTGCTGTTATAGTGCCCACGCCTGTTATACCGCTGTTTGCCAACGTGCAGGATGAATTTGTATGGAAGTATCGTGCAGGCCTGATGGCGCTGCCGCAGGTACGCGCTGTTTTCAGCTACTATGACCGGCAGGGCGAATGCAGGGTACAGGTAAACGTGACCGAAGCAGCCGCTGAGCCGGAGGTAAGGAAGCTGCTGGCAAAACTGGGCATTACAGACCAGCCGGAGTGGTTAAAGGTGGTGGTGAGCGGCATACCGGTATCGCACGTGCGGGAGCTGCCCCCGCATTCCGTAGGCAACCGGGATAATATTGACATTGCTTACGGTTCTCTGAGCTGCATACTAAAGGACGCCACCAATAAAGACAAGTTTGTTTTATCGTGCTGGCATGTGCTGCGGGGCGATACCCGGCTGGATGCCATTACCCTTGACCATCCCGCTATTGTAGACGACAGGGGCAGCCTGCTGGCCGAGCTGGAAGCCGGCGGCATACTTGATACACTGGACTATGGTCTTGCACGCTGCACGCCGGAAGCATCTGTACAATCCAACCAGTGGCTGGCAACAGCGTTGAAGCTGCCCGCCGGGCTGCTGCACCGGCCCATAGTAGCGGAAGACGCTAAATCACATTGCACGTTGCGGTTCTATGATGTTATAAAAGAAAAGGTGGTAACCGGCGTATTGTATACCGTATGTGAGCAGGTGCAAATCGATTATGACGACCGGTCGCGCATAGTGCAGGATGTGCTGGTGCTCATGAAAGATGCAGATACGGAATTACCGGTATCTCAGCCGGGCAACTCCGGCGCCCTTTTATTTGACACGCACCATAAAGCCGTAGGGATGATCATAGCCGGTGACGACCACTATACTTATGCCATTAAACTTTCCAACTTTTTTAATCTTCACAAAGAAAAATCATTTGCCTGACCATGAAACATACAATTAGCCTTTTATTGCTGGTGCTGATAGCTGGCGCCTTTAGCCCCGCTTTTTCCCAGGGCAACAACACACTGAAGATAGTAGTGAACGGACCTCATCTGGCCGATATAGGTTTTAATTACAATAATAATAGTACGGTGGGGCCTGTTGAGGCAGGGGACTTACAGCTGCAGCTGTCGGACAACCAAAACATCGTTAAAAAGATCGTGCTCGTAAATAAGCTGGGTAACCGGGATTCCATCACGCTTTCCCGCAGTGACCTGGGTAGCCCGCTGGATATTGCCGGCAGGGAATTAAACGGCCAGCGGCTGGCAGACAACTTTGATGTGGAAGTATATATAGCCGAAAACAAATGGAAGCACATACAGGTTAAACTACCGCAGGCTTTAACGGTTAGCAGTAATGTTAGCACAAGCAACGGGCCCAAAGATGCTGCGCCGGCCGGCCAGGGCGGAAAGCCGGCGCCACAGGCAGCAGTTGAAGTGAATAAGGTAGGCGCCATGATCAACGATGCCATTAAGCTGGCAACCCTGGGCACCTCAAGGGAAGAAGCGCTGGACATACTGGCCTTTTATGCCGGGGTAGAGCAGAACTGGAGCGCGGTTGCCACTGCTTACAACGGAAATATCCATTTGCGGGACCTGGTTGATGATAAAGCGGGAAAGAAGGGCGCACAGGCTAACGCCAATCCCCTTACCAGCTTTCTGCAAGGCGTAGGCGGCCTGGATGTAACCACCCTGGCTTTGGGCACTACCGACTTTATTATTAAACGGGCAAAAGAGGAGCTGAATGTTGCTTTTTTCAAACGCTTCCAGGAATTTATTTCCAAAACGGAGTATGAAGACATCCGCACGCTTTTCCCCGATACCTGGCAAACGCTGACCTTTGTAGGTACAGATATTTACAACTACAACCGGTACCTGCAAACCCTGCAAAATGCCTTTAAGAACGATATAGCCCAGCTGACAGATAACCTGCCCGGCATTATCGACAACCATCCCGTGTTCTTTGAGATACACCCCGAGCTGAACGCCAGCCTGCGCAGCGGCGTGTATATTGCGCAAAGCCTGCGTTACGGCGTGCATCCCGCCGAGATCATTGACCGGTACGATGCCAGCCTGCTGGAACACTTCGGCAGGAATATACCCGGCGTTGGCAATGATAACCCCAACTTTAAAACATCGGTGCAGATCATACAGCTGCTGTCATTCGCATTGCGGAATAATACAGACGACAACACCACCTACTGGGTAAATCCTGAAATGGTGCGCCGTGTATTCGGCAATGAAAAAGTAACAAAGTATTTCCTGGGGTTATTGTACCAATATGGTAAGCACCGGTTTAAAACCCTCAACTTTAAAACAGGCGGCGCCACCACTGATGTATTGGCCACGCTGAACAATGCCTCCATTTTTAATAACCTGCAGGCCTGGAATAGCTACCTCTCTGCCCTGGCAGTAAAAGCCCAAAGCCTGAACAACCTGGTAAAAACATACGATAGCAAAGGCGGCGATTCCCTGAAGATAGAGCAGCTGTACACCTATTTCCAGGCAGCAGTAGGGCTGCTGGAACAGGCTACCTATGTAACGCAGCTGCCGGGGCTTACACAACCCGGTTTTAAAAGGGACTTCTCTGTTTACTTTGAAACCGCCAGGGCGTCGGCCACGCTAATAGTGAATGCCAACCGCGGCCAATACACCGCAGCCATTACCGATGCCGCCAGGATATATGCCCTGGTGCGCAACAAAGACCTTGCAGCTACCATTGCCGAGCTGAATACCAGGCTTGCCGCCGCCACTACGGCCGTGGATTCAGCAGCGCTGCAGCGGCAGCTGCACCGCGCAAGGGCTACTGATTCGCTCACCAAAGGCCTTTTCCGCTACGGCACTTTCATGGCCACGGTGGCAGACGCCAAAACACCGGGTGAAGTATCGGACGCTATTGAGGCGTTTGCGCTGCCGGCAGGCTCGGCCCGCATAAAACGCGAGTCGGCCTTTAATGTTTCCCTGAATGCCTATGCGGGCCTGTTTGCAGGGTATGAGCGCATACTTGGCCTGGAAGGCGATAAAAAATTCAAGCTGAATGCTTACGGTCTTACCGTGCCCATAGGCGTGGCCGTTAGTACCGGTAAAAACCACTGGTCGTATTCTGCCTTCCTCTCTTTTGTAGACCTGGGTGCAGTAGCGGCCTTCAGAACGCAGAACGATTCGGTGAACGAAGTGCCCAGCATTCAGCTGAAGGACATTTTTTCACCCGGGCTGTTCTTCTCGCTGGGCATTCCCAAAAGCCCGGTATCAGTGAACCTGGGCGCGCAGGTTGGGCCTAACCTGCGGAAGGTGGCCGTGGAGGGCAACGATTATTCCGGCAATACTTACCTGCGGTTCAGCTTATCTGTACTCGTAGATATTCCTGTACTGAATTTTTATACCAAAACAAAAGATGAATAACATGAAGTACCTGATCACCGGCCTTTTGCTGATGGGCATTGCTGCGGCAAAAGGCCAAACCCCGCCTGATAATAACCTGCTGTTTAATGCCTTTAAACAGGGGAATGTAAACGGAGGCGGCAACTGCGCTTCCATAGCTCTAATAAAGGCCTGTATAGGCACCTTTGGCGTAGGGAACGTATTTACCTACCGGCAGAACAACGTTGATAGCCTGATCACTGTAACATTAAGGAACGATACCACCTTTACCGTTACCTATGCGCAGATAAGGGAAGCAACCAGGCAGAATGGTTTTGTGAGCAAATCGGCATTGCCGGAGGCCAGGCGCATCCGGGCATATGCAGACACCTGCTTTGCTGTAATGGTGAAAATGAACCAGCGGTTGTGGAATTATCCCACCTATGAAAAGGCCCTCTCCAGGTTGCTGAACGGTTATAATACGCCCAGTGTAAACCGGTTGCTGGGCGTAACGTTCAGGAATATAGGCGCTGCTAACCTGGGCGCCGGCCAGCACCTGGTTACATACAATGCGTATCATGCAGTTTACTCCAGCGATGGGTATTATGATGAAACCAGGTCAGCAGCCGGTTATGCGCCTAATGACCGGTTTAATAATAACCGGCAGGGCATTAAATGCTGGCATTATGGCTGCAAACCCAGGGCGGCGTTAAAGGTGTTTTAGAGGGTTGGCTATATAGCCTTTAATACGAACCGGCGTATATTTGTACACGCCACATGCAAACACCGTCTTCACCGCTCCGCAAGATCATCCACATTGATATGGACGCGTTTTACGCGTCCATAGAGCAGCGTGATTTCCCCGAATACCGCGGTAAGCCCATTGCGGTGGGCGGCTCGCCCGAAGGGCGGGGCGGGGTAGTGGCTACTGCCAGCTATGAGGCGCGGAAATTTGGAGTGCGTTCTGCCATGCCGTCCAAAAGGGCGCAGCAGCTATGCCCCGACGTTATTTTTGTACGGCCGCGCTTTGATGTGTACAAAGAGGTATCGCGCAGAATACGCGAGATCTTTCACCGTTATACCGATCTGATAGAGCCGCTTTCACTGGACGAAGCTTACCTGGACGTAACGCAGGACAAGCAGGGCATAGGCTCCGCCATAGAAGTGGCTAAGCTGATCAAGCAGGCCATTAAGGACGAACTGCGGCTGACAGCATCGGCCGGCGTATCTGTGAACAAGTTTGTAGCCAAGATAGCGTCTGATATGCAGAAACCGGACGGCCTCACCTTCATTGGCCCATCGGCCGTGGAGCAGTTTATGGAAAAGCTGCCGGTAGAAAAGTTTCATGGCGTGGGCAGGGTAACCGCCTCCAAAATGCAGCGCATGGGGCTGCATACCGGCGCCGACCTGAAAAAGCTGTCGGAGTCGGACCTGGTACAGCACTTTGGTAAAACCGGCCGCTTCTATTACCGCATTGTGCGGGGCATTGACGACCGCCCCGTAGAGCCGCACCGCGAAACCAAATCACTGAGCGCGGAAGATACCTTTCCCCATGACCTTACCACACTGGAAGAAATGTACGCGGAGCTGGACAAGCTGGCCCTGACCGTACATAACCGCCTGGTAAGATACAACCTGAAAGGCCGCACCATTACGCTGAAGGTGAAGTACAGCGACTTCCGCATCATTACACGTAATCTTTCCTTATCGTTTCCGGTAAATGATGTGGCTACCATACAGGCCACCGCGCGGCAGCTGATGGCCGCCGCCTTTTACGAAGACAACAAGATACGGCTGCTGGGCATTGGACTATCCAACTTCGGAGAGGCGGCGCCGCCGCCGGGAGGGCAGCTGGAGCTGTTTTAGATGTGCATATCTGCATATCCGCACATCTATTTAAAGTTTGCCGGGCTGCTGCCGGTCCATCTTTTGAACGCGCGGGTAAACGCGCTCAGCTCATTATATCCCAGTATGTACGAGATTTCTTTGATAGGATAGCTGCCGGACTCCAGGTAGTGCAGCGCCAGGGATTTGCGCACAGATTCCGCCAGCTGCTGGTAGGTAATGCCTTCTTCCTGCAGGCGGCGCTGCAGCGTACGGGCGCTGGTGTTAAAATTGGCGGCCAGGTCTTCCAGGGAGGGAATGCCCAGGTATGCATTGGCCAGCAGGTAGGTGCTTAGCCGGGCGCGCAGGCTGGGGATGTTTGCAAGGTTATCATCAACAGCACCTATCTTTTGCAGCAACAGGCTTTGCATTTCGTAATTGGCCGTGAGTACCGGGATGTCCCAGTGCTGCTTATCAAACTCAATGAGATATTCCTTTGATTTTTTAAGGTTATCGCAACGCAGCACGCGCCGGTACGCTGCCTCACTATGGCTGTGGAAGGGCAGCTTTACCAGCTTGGGCCGGATGGTTTGCAGCACCAGCCCGTCCATTTCATGCAGGGTATAGGCCATGAACAGGTCCATCATTTGCTGAAAGGCAAAGCTGCGCTCCTGCACGCCGTCTTTATAAGGAATAAACTGCACGGTAACGCTTTGCTTATGCTGTGTAACCTGCATGCCAAACAGGTCGGTGATAAGGTGGGTGTAGGAGGCAGCCTGCGTGAGCGCTTCGCCAATAGTGCTGCTATGCTGTATAATGAGGCCTACCATGCCCAGGGCCGGCGCCTGCATAGACTCGCCCAGGTGCAGGCCAAACAGCGGATCGCCGCTGAGATGGCACGCATTCCGCCACAGGTCGTTGAGCTGCTTGGGTGTTATGTTAAGGGGTTGCTTTCCCTGCACATCGTCCAGGGAAAGGCCGGCCAGCGCGCATAGCTGTGCGGCAGGCACCTCCCGCTGTACGGCGTAGGCCAGCAGGTTTTTCACCAGTGCTTTTTGCAGATCCATACTGTATTGGAAATTTCTTCCAAGATAAGTGTAATTATAACCGGGTGGATATACCTGTCGTAAAATGATCAATGATTGGCGTGTTTGGAAAAGCTACATTATCTTGCCGGAAAATCTATACAATGGATCAGCCGGTTGTTTTTATCAACGATAGTTTTGTACCAGCTGCTGCAGCGGCCCTGCCTGTTGCCGACCTGGCCCTGCAACGGGGCTACGGCATTTTTGACTTCTTTAAAACCGTTCATAACAAACCGGTTTTCCTGGACGATCACCTGCGGCGCTTTTACCAATCCGCAGACCAGATGCGGCTGCCGGTGCGGCAAAGTCCTGCCGCGCTGAAAGCGGTTATTCATGAGCTTATACAGCGGAACAACATTCCCGATGCAGGCATCCGCATTTCATGCACCGGCGGCATTACGGGGGATGGCTACAGCATCACCTCACCCAACCTGGTTATTACCCAGCAGCCATTATCTCCATTGGCGGCAGATGCCTTTGAAAAAGGATTAACCCTGCTTAGCTACAATCATCAGCGGCAGCTGCCGGAAATAAAAACTATTGACTACCTTATGGCCATCTGGCTGCAGCCTTTAGTGCAACAGCAGCAGGCAGATGACCTGCTGTATTTCCGCCATGGCCTGGTAACGGAATGCCCGCGCGCAAATATTTTTATAGTAACGGAAGATGATACGGTTGTAACGCCGGGCCGCAATATATTAAAGGGCATTACGCGCAAACATGTGCTGCAACTGGCGCAGGACCTCTATAAAGTAGCGGAGCGCGATGTTACGCTGGATGAATTGCGGACGGCCAAAGAGGTGTTCATCTGCAGCACCACCAAATACATTTTACCGGTGCTGCAACTGGATGGTGCGCCCGTAGGGAACGGCCGGCCCGGTGCCGCTACGGCCAAGCTGAATGAGGTGCTGCGCGCGTATGTACATTCACTATGTCATTAAACAATACAGTTAATGAACAATAAGAGCATTTTAATATCAGGAGCAGGAATTGCCGGAACCACACTTGCATTTTGGCTCAAAAAATTCGGTTTTAACCCCACTATTGTAGAACATGCGCCAAAGTTACGTGAAGGAGGATATGCTATTGACTTTTGGGGTGCGGGATTTGACGTGGCGGAAAGAATGGGTATTTTACCTGATCTTGATAAAGCCGACCTTAAAATAGCCGAGCTCACTTTCGTTGATGAAAACAATAAGCGGAAAGGCGGGCTGAATTACAAACAGATTGTGAAGGTAATGAACAATCGCGCGTTTACTTTGCTTCGTAGTGATTTAGCCAGGGCTATTTACAAGCATCTTGACAGCGATGTTGAAATTATTTTCGGGGACACGATTAATAAAATTGAACAGCATGCAGATGCCGTAACCGTAACGTTCAGCAGCGGGAATAAACGCAGCTTTGATTTGGTTGTTGGCGCAGACGGGCTGCACTCAAATGTGCGGGGCTTAGTGTTCGGAAATGAGGCGCAGTTTGAAAAATACTATGGTTATTACACCTCTTCCTACACGATTGAAGATGCGGCATTTGATAACAACGCCTACCAGATGTATAATGTTCCGGGTAAGCAAGCCGCCGTTTATTTAACCAATGAAAATAAAGCGACCACCTTTTTCATTTTTACCTCCCCTCAAAAATTGTCATATCAATACCAGGATATAGCAGCGCAAAAGCAGGTGCTGCGGAACGAATTTGAAAACATCGGCTGGAAATGCGCCGACCTGGTTTCAAAAATGGATGCAGCCCCTGATTTTTATTTTGACGCGGTAAGCCAGATACAGATGAATGATTGGTCAAAAGACCGCGTAACATTGGTGGGAGATGCTTGCGATTGCCCGTCGTTGTTATCAGGACAAGGCTCTACACTTGCTATGGTGGGAGCATATATTCTGGCAGGTGAGCTAAAAGAAGCAAACGGAGATCACAAAATTGCATTTCAAAAGTATCAGCACATTTTCAAACCTTTTATTGACGACAAACAAAAAATAGCCCAGAACTTTGCAAAATCATTTGTTCCAAAAAGCAGGCTGGGAATATGGATGCGAAATGTCATAGTCAACCTGATGTTCCTGCCGTTTGTTTCAAAGCTGCTTGTCAAAAGGTTTTCCGACGACAAATTAAAGTTGAAAGTATATTGAAACTTATCCCGTCCCTTAATTATTCATTATTCATTATTCATTCTTAATTATTATCACTCCGTTTTCAAACTACTCACCGGGTTCATGACCGCGGCTTTAATAGCCTGGTAGCTGACCGTTAATAGTGTGATTGCCAGCGCGCCGGCGGCAGCAGCCGTAAAAATCCACCAGGGGAGGGTAGTACGGTATTCATATTGCTGCAGCCATTGCTGCAGGCCAAAACCTGCCAGTGGAATGGCGATGGCGCAGGATATAATGACCAGCGCTACAAAATCTTTAGACAGCAGTTTCCACAGGTTGAATACAGATGCGCCTAATACTTTTCGTATGCCTATTTCTTTGGTGCGCTGTTCTGCTATAAACGATGCCAGCCCGAATAATCCCAGGCAGGAAATAAAGATGGCCAGCATTGCAAAAAAGGTGGCGAGATTGCCGATACGTTCTTCGTCGTTGAACTTTTGCGCATATTCATCGTCGGTGAGCTTATATACAAAAGGGCTGCGGGGATTATATTTCCTGAATACCGGTGCTATGCCGGTCAGTCCTTCCCGTATGGAAAGGCTGGGTTTTACCCGCACTATTATTAAACGCGCCCAGTCGGGGTTCAGGTGAAAAATAGTAGGGCGCACGGGCTGGTAGGGCGATTCCATTACCATATCCTTTACTACGCCTATGATCACATGATCTTTTCCTAACCACCTCATAGCCTTGCCTACCGGCTCTTTAAAGCCGGTCAGTTTCACAGCTGCCTCATTCAATATAAAAGCGCCGGTGTCGGATGCGAAGTTTCGTGAAAAATCACGTCCTTCCTTTATCTGCCAGCCAACGGTATTGCCAAAGTCGTGCGAAACGGCAATGGTGCCGGGGCTTACAGTAAGGCCCGGATCTTTGCCCTCCCAGTCAACGATGTTGTTGGAATAAACTTCTGTAGGCGCGCTGTTCGACTCCGCCATATCGGCTACGGCGCCTGTTTGCAGCAGGTCGTGCCGGAGCGCGTTATAATGGCCCTGTATATCGGGCGTGTTCATATCCACGGTAATCAGGCCTTCGCGTGTATAACCTACAGGGCGGTTGCGTGCATGTTGTATTTGCCGGTAAACAATGAGCGTGCTGATGATCAGCGTAACAGATACTGTAAACTGTATAACCAC
>NZ_DASTRI010000071.1:0-4146 GCF_035761305.1 Chitinophaga sp.
CTCCAAGCAGCTTACCGAGCAGCAGGTGCGTTTGAATGTAGTGGAATCCCTGGAGCAATATATCCGCGACGAGCAGAATAACAAGCGGGTGGTACCCTCTTCGCTGATCGTACAGGACCCCACCTTTATAGCGCTGGTAGAAAAATATAACGCCCTGCAGCTGGAACGGGAGAGGGCCCTGCTGTCTAATACAGAATCCAATCCCTTTGTGCAAAACATTGACCGGCAGCTGAGAGGGCTGCGTACTGACCTGCAGAATAACCTGGCATCTTTGAAACAGGGCATTCAGGCAGGCCTGGCCGGCCTGGAACGGAATGCCAATATGGTCAGCAGCGAAATACGCAGCGTACCGGGTAAGGAGCGCGTTTTCCTCGACTATGCCCGGCAACAAACCGTGAAGCAGGAGCTATACCTGTTTCTGCTAAAGAAACGGGAAGAATCAGCCATTTCAAAGTCATCCAATATTGCCATTGCCAGGATCATTGACCGGGGCAAAAGCGAACCCCTTCCTTTCAGCCCCAGGCGTACCCTGGCTTATTTGCTGGGCCTTATTGGCGGTGTTGTGCTGCTGTCGGCCTGGCTGTACCTGCGTGAGCTGCTGAACCGGCGCATTGCCGACAAGCAGGATATTATTAAGAACACCCCTGTGCCAATACTTGCAGAGATCGGGCACAACGGCAGTAACCAGCGGGTGGTGGTGGAAAGGGACTCCCGCAGCGCTGTTGCAGAACAGTTCAGGGCCATGAGAACCAACCTGCAGTTTATCCTGTCGGGGAAAAAAGAAAAGGTGATTATGCTTACCTCCAGCATGAGCGGTGAGGGGAAATCCTTTGTGGCCACCAACCTGGCCGCGGTGCTGGCCCTGTCCGGCAAAAGCGTAGTGCTGATGGAAATGGACCTCCGCAAGCCTAAAATATCCCAGATGCTGGGGCTACCCAACAATATAGGCTTTAGCACGTATGCTATCGGAAAGGTGGTTTTTGAAGAGCTGATAAAACCATCGGGCATCCATGAAAAGGTATGGCTGATCCCTTCAGGTCCGGTACCGCCTAACCCCGTGGAGCTATTGATGCTGGAAAAAACCGAACAGCTGTTTGCCGAGCTGCGGGCGCATTTTGATTATGTAATCATAGATACCGCGCCGGTAGGCCTGGTTACAGATGCGCAGCTGCTGGGCCGCTTTGCCGATATGACGCTTTACCTGGTAAGACAGGGCTATACCTTTAAACAGCAGCTGCAGCTTACCAAAGAGCTATACCAGCAGAAAAAGCTGCCTAAGATAAACCTGGTAGTGAATGATATAAAAGCCGGCAATGGTGGTTACGGCTATGGATATGGGTATGGCTACGGCTACGGGTATGGCTACGGATATGAAGAAGCAGAAAACGGCAGCGTACTCACAAAAATTAAAAAATCGCTCGTGCGCAAATAATAAATGCTCCTGTAATATGAACAATAACGGAAAATTAAATAGGGTAGAAAACGCCCGGATAGCCATTATAGGCCTGGGATATGTTGGTCTGCCGCTGGCTTTGGAGTTTGCCAAAAAATATGATACCCTGGGATTTGATATTAACCAGGACCGGGTAGAAGAGCTGCAGAAAGGCAAAGACCGTACACAGGAAGCCAGCGTTACAGAACTCAGAAAGGTGCTCGCATTAAAGCAGGAAGGGAAAAAGTCAGTAGGGCTGCTATTGTCCTTTGACAAAGAAGACCTTCGTAAGTATAACACGTTTATTGTTACCGTGCCTACGCCCATTGACCAGTTTAAGGCGCCTGATCTGCGGCCGCTGCTCAGGGCGTCGGAAATGCTGGGCACCATACTTAAAGCAGGTGATATTGTTATCTATGAATCCACTGTTTATCCTGGCTGCACGGAAGAAGAATGCATACCTGTGCTGGAAAAAGTATCAGGACTGAAATTCAACAAAGATTTTTTTGTGGGGTACTCCCCCGAACGGATTAACCCCGGTGATAAGATCAATACCCTTACCAAGATCAAAAAGGTTACCAGCGGCTCTACGCCGGATATTGCCTGCCGGATAGACAGCCTGTATGCGTCCGTAATTGAGGCTGGCACGCATAAGGCTTCCTGTATAAAGGTAGCCGAAGCATCCAAAGCCATCGAAAATGCCCAGCGCGATCTTAATATCTCCTTTGTAAATGAGCTGGCGCTCATTTTTGACCGCATTGGTATTGATACCAATGAAGTAATTGAAGCAGCCGGCACCAAGTGGAATTTCCTGAAATATAAACCAGGACTGGTAGGCGGCCACTGCATTGGCGTAGACCCGTACTACCTGGCGCATAAGGCGGAGGCATTGGGCTATAACCCGCAGGTGATACTTTCAGGCCGGCGCGTAAACGATCATGTGGGCCATTTTGTGGCCAATAAGGTGGTAAAGCTGATGATTGAGAAAGATCATAAAATAAGAGGCTCCCGCGCGCTGATCATGGGAATAACCTTTAAGGAAAATTGCCCCGATGTGCGCAACACCCGGGTAGTGGACATATACCATGAGCTCAAACAATTTGGCCTGCAGGTGGATATTTACGACCCCTGGGCAGATGCCGCGGAAGTACGGCACGAATACGGGCTGGAAGTGCTGAACAAGCTGGAGCCCACCGTGGTGTACGATGCTATTGTGGTAGCCGTGGCCCACAATGAATTCCTCAGCTTTGATTATGAAAAGGTAAAACGCAACAACGGAGTAATATTTGATACCAAAGCCTGCCTGGACCGGCGTTTGGTGGATGCCAGACTTTAAGTTAAAAGAGTATTTATGCAAGGTATACAAGGGATCGCTCCCTTTGTTTTCGGAAAGATAGGAAAGGTTTTAAAAGTAGATGTGAAATCCGGGGTAGCCCAAAAAATATCGCAGGGCATCGTCTGGACTTTTTTCAGCACCATCGTATTCCGGAGTATTATTTTTCTCACATCTGTTTGTATTGCCAGAATGTTAAACCGCCAGGGATTTGGAGAATTTGGTATGGTAAGGGCTACCATCGATATGTTCGTAGCTTTTGCGGGGTTTGGCCTGGGCGTTACTACCACGAAGTTCATTGCAGAATATAAACATACTGATAAGGTGAAGGCAGGCCGTATTATCCGGCTTACTTCTATCGTATCATGGACCATGGGCACCGTTATCGGGGGGGCGCTGCTGCTTAGCGCAGATGCGCTGGCTGTTCGCTCCCTGAATGCGCCCGGATTGGCAAATGACATCCGGTATGGCGCGCTGGCCATACTCTTTTATTCCGTTAACACAGCGCAAAACGGCACGCTGGCAGGGTTTGAGTCGTTTAAGAGCATTGCCAGGATAAATATGACGGCAGGGGTGGTAAACTTCCCGGTATCGCTTGTGCTCGTCTGGTATTTTGGAATAGAAGGCGCCGTAATAAGCCTGGCAACCAATGCAGTAATAATAGCTGCAATGGGCTTTTGGGAGGTGCGCAGGGTAGCCCGCAAGTACAACGTTAATGTAAACGAAAGCGGCGCACTGCATGAATACAAAGTGCTTACCCACTTCAGCCTGCCGGCTGTGCTGGGCAATGTACTTATACTGCCGGTAACCTGGTTCTGTAACGCCATACTGGTTAAGCAACCGGGGGGCTTTAAGGAGTTGGGCATTTATAATGCAGGATTCAGCATTATGCTGATGGTGAATGTAGTGAACAGCATGCTGGGGCAGGTGCTGATGCCTTATGCCGTGCTGAACTTTAAAACAAGAAGCAAAAAGTTTGAAATGCTGAATAGCATGTTGCCCTGGGCTATTGGTATAGTGATTGCCTTACCCTGTATGTTCATACCGGAAGTGGGAGATGTGCTGTTTGGTAAAAACTTTTCCGGTAATGAATTAAGAGCAACCATTATGATCATTATGATCAGCACGATTGTTACCTCCCACCGGCAGGGCATTGGCAGGAATATAGCTGCGGGCAGCTATATGTGGTGGAACATGTTAAGCAACTCCTGCTGGGGGCTGATAGCGCTGGTGGTCATGTATTTCCTCCGGCACTGGGGCGCCGAAGGCAGGGCCGCTGCTTTTGGCATTGCCTATGTATGCACAACCGTGCTGTTTATCCCGTTCTACTACCGGAAAAAATTGTGCGATGAGGCTTTTATTGCATCACCCGAATCTATTG
>NZ_DASTRI010000072.1:0-9916 GCF_035761305.1 Chitinophaga sp.
GTACAGCACCCAGTTCCAGCATGTGTTTACAGCCATGCATAACCAGGCTGGCCTGGCGCATATTTCCACTGTTTCCGCGGGCGTGTATGCCGAGCGCCGTTTTATGCTGGCTGCTACCAGCCTGTATGCTGTGGCTGTGGCCATACCCACGCCATCCGGCACTTTCGGCTTGTTTGCACAGCATTTCGGGTACAATGTTTTTAACCAGCAAAAATTGGGTATTGCCTATGGCAGAACATTGGGCAGCAAGGTAAGCATTGGCATACAGGCCGATTACCTGGCTGCATCCATACAACAGTATGGCCGTGCCGGTACCGTTACTTTTGAAGCAGGTTGCCTGCTGCACATTACCCCGCAGCTGCACGCAGGCATACATGCTTTTAACCCGCCTGCAAAACAGCTGTATAAGGCCGGTGCGCAGGATATACCTGTAGTGTACAGCGCCGGCATAGGGTATGAAGTGTCCGGCAGCCTGCTGTTCAGCGCAGAGGCGATACAGGAAACGGGCCGCCCGGTTACCACACGGGTAATGGGAACGTACTGCATTATACCCCGGCTATCGCTGCAGCTGGGCATTGCTACAGATCCGCAGCTGAGCGGCGCCGGCATCAGCTTCAGCTGGCAATCGTTACGTATATACGTTTCCGGTAGTTACCACCCGCAGCTGGGCATTACACCTGCAACAGCTATTACCTGGCAACCCAAACCCAAAACAGCGCAGCCATGAACCATTACCATATTATATTGGCAGGCTGCCTGTTGCTGGGCGCCTGGGGCCGGGGCTATGCCCAGTCGGCAGCTGTTTTATCAGCCGCGGGAGAGGAGCAGCTCGAAAGCAGCACAGTTACGCCGGAAGATGATACCCGCTGGCAACAGCTGAACGCCTATACCCGGCGCCCGCTGGACCTGAATACCGCCGGCGCCGCCGATCTGCGGTCGCTGGATTTGTTAACCCCCTTGCAGGTGAGCGCCCTGCTGCGTTACCGCCATTTGTTAGGTAAGCTGGTAAGCATTTATGAGCTGCAGGCCGTGCCGGGTTTTGACGCCGGTATTATTAACCGTTTATTGCCTTATGTAACAGTGGCAGGCGGGCTGCAGCCGCAATATACCCTGCGCGATTACCTGCATAAAGGCGGGCATGCGCTGCTGGTACGCTATGGCCGGCAACTGGAGCTGCCGCGTGGCTATATACATACAGATACTACTGCCCCGCACTATGCCGGCTCCCCGGACCAGCTGCTGCTGCGCTACCGCTATAACCTTCCCGGGTACGCCAGCTGGGGGGTAATAATGCAAAAAGATGCCGGCGAGCAGTTCTTTAAAGGCGCGCAAAGGCAGGGATTTGATTTTTACAGCGCGCACCTGTTCATCCGTAACTATAAGCACATAAAGGCCCTGGCCCTGGGCGATTTCACCGTGAACATGGGCCAGGGATTAATTAACTGGCAATCCCTGGCATTTGGTAAAAGCCCGGTAGTGCTGCAGGTAAAGCGGGAGGGCGAAGTGCTGAACCCTTATGCATCAGCAGGCGAGTTCTATTTTTTCCGTGGTGCCGGCATTACGCTGCAGCAGCATATCTGGCAGGTAACAGGTTTTGTATCGCTGCGCAGCCTGGATGGCAATACCGGCGAAACGGCAGATACGCTTACCGGTACGCCGTACATCAGCGCATTTGCTACCACCGGCTATCACCGGTCGGCGCTGGAAGCTGCAAAGCGTGGGGTTTTGCAGCAGCTTACTGCAGGCGGCAGCATTGTATATGACAATGGCAATTGGCGTATGGGCGTAAACGTTATACAGCATAAATTTTCTGTTCCGGTTCAAAAGAGCGATGCCCTGTATAATCTGTTTGCGCCGGAGGGCAGCCGTATTTTCAACGCAGGCTTTGATTACAGCGGTACCTGGAGAAATGTGCACTGCTTTGGTGAAACAGCTGTTGATGCACATGGCCGCTTGGCCACGGTAAATGGCCTGCTGGCTACCGTGCATCCCCGGGTGGATGTGGCTTTATTATACCGCTTTTATGACCGCGCTTACCAGTCGTTGTACAGCAATGCCTTTGGCAACAGCTACCGCCCGGTAAATGAAAGCGGCTGGTATACCGCGGTTACCCTACGCCTTACCCCGCACCTGAAGTGGGAAGGCTATGCCGACCTGTTCCGCTTTCCCTGGCTCCGGTACCGTATGAATATGCCCGGCGCCAATGGCCGGGAGCTGCTGGCAAGCCTTACCTATACGCCGGATAAACAAACAGAAGCCTTTATTCGTTATAGCCATAAGAGCGGTTGGGAAAATTATACCGGCAGCACCGCTTACATTGCCCCTGTAGTGCCGGTGAGCAGGCGCAGCTGGCGCTGGCAGGTAAGCATGTCGCCGGGCCGGCAGTGGAAGCTGCGCAGCAGGGTAGAGCTGAACCATTATACCAAAGCTGCAGACCGGCAGCAGGGCTGGCTGTGTTTCCAGGAGCTGCAGTACCGCTGTACCACGGTACCGGTACGCCTTTCGGGCCGCCTTACCTGGTTCAGTACCAGCGGTAGCGGCAGCACGGTGTATGCCATTGAAAGTAATATGCTGTATAATAATAGTGTAATGCAGCTGAACGGAGATGGCTGGCAATACAGCATTAATATCCGGTATAACCTTACCAAACGTTTAGCCGTTTGGTTACGCTGGAACCAGGTAACCTACCGGAATACCATTAATATAAGTAGCGGATGGGAGGAGGTGAACGGCCGGCAAAAAAGCATTATTCAGTTGCAGGCACAACAATTGTTTTAACACAAAAGCAGTCCCGGAACAGTAAAATGTAAAAAATACACATTACCCAGGTTTAGTACGTATTTTTCTGATAATGAGCTTTTATATGAATTAAAAATTAAAATATCCTTAACGAAACGTTAATTTTTTCTTGTCTAGTAGCAGAAATTTTGTCTAAATTGTGGACACGTGTCAACCAAAATCTAAATCGTTATTTAATGAAAAAGACGTTACTCTTTTTCACCATGCTTATGGTGATTGTAACGCTGGCATTCGCCCAACAACGCCAGGTTACAGGCAAGGTAACAGGAAGCGACGGCGCTCCCATACCTTTTGCAACAGTACAAGTCAAGGGGACTAATACAGGAACTACCACAGACGAAAAAGGAAATTTCAAACTTACTACAACCGGCAGCAATGCCATATTGGTGATCAGAAGTGTAGGCTACACTGCCAAGGAAGTGCCTGTAGGCGCCGGCGGTGAGGTGAACGCTGTGCTGCAAACCAGTAGTGAAAGCCTGCAGGAAGTAGTGGTAACGGCCCTGGGGGTTCAGCGTAAAAAGAATGAGCTGCCTTACTCTGCGCAAACAGTCGTAGGGGAAGATCTCGTAAAAGTACGTGAATCCAACCTGGCCAACTCCCTGTCCGGTAAAGTATCTGGCCTTGAAATACGCCGCAATAACAGCCTCGGAGGCTCTACCAACGTGATATTGCGCGGCAACAAATCTTTGTCGGGCAACAACCAGGCGTTGTTTGTAGTAGACGGTGTGCCTATTGACAACTCTAACACCAACACTGCCGATCAGCGCAGTGGCCGTGCCGGTTACGATTATGGTAACGCGGCCGCTGATATTAACCCGGATGATATTGAATCCGTGAACGTGCTGAAAGGTGCTGCCGCATCCGCCTTGTACGGTTCCCGCGCCGCCAATGGTGTGATCATGATCACTACCAAAAAAGGCAGGAGAGGCCTGGGGGTAACTATTAACTCCGGCGTAACCGTTGGTAAGTTTGATCCCAGCACCTTTGCCAAATACCAGAAAAAATATGGTGCAGGCTACGGCGCATATTATACAACATCAGATCCCCCGGGCCCTGGTGATAACCCGTTCTTCCTGGAAAAAGACATCAATGGCGATGGGGTGCCCGACCTGGTAGTGCCCACTACGGAAGATGCTTCTCATGGCGCTGCATTTGATCCGAACCTGAGCGTATATGGCTGGTACTCTTTTGATCCCACCAACCCGTTCTATGGCAAATCACGCCCCTGGGTAGCCGCTACTAATGATCCCACTAAATTCTTCCAGACTGCGGTGTCTACCATCAACAGCATTATGATTGATGGCGGCGGCGATCAGGGCTACTTTAAGCTGGGCTACACCAAAAATATTGATAAGGGCATACTGCCAAACAGCAGTATTAAAAAAGACCAGATCAATTTTGGCGCATCTTATAATATTACCCCCAAGCTAACAGCCAGCGGTTCTATCAATACTACTATACTGAAAGGTGTTGGCCGTTACGGCACCGGTTATGACTCTAAAAACCTCATGACCAATATGCGTCAATGGTGGGAAACCAACGTGGATGTATATGAGCAACGCGATGCATATTTCCGCACAAAACAAAACATAACATGGAACCAGGCCGGCATTGGCGTTACCAATCCTATTTACTGGGATAACCCTTACTGGACCCGTTATGAAAATTACGAGAACGATAGCCGTACCCGTTATTTCGGTAATGTAGCGCTCAGCTACAAAATAGCAGACTGGGTAGATGTGATGGGCCGTGTTTCACTGGACTCCTATAATGCATTACAGGAAGAACGGATTGCCATCGGAAGTATCGACCCTTCTGAATACACCAGGTTCAACCGCTCTTTTGCCGAGTATAACTACGACCTGATGGCCAACTTCCATAAAAAAATAAGTGAAGATTTTAACCTAGGAGGTGTTTTAGGCGGCAACGTAAGAAGAACAAGGGTACAATCCATCAGCGCTAAAACCAACGGCGGCCTGTTAATACCCCGCCTGTATTCGCTGCTGAACACCGCCAACCCGCTGGAAGCGCCGGTAGAAGTAGATTCGCTGGAAGAAGTAGACGGTATTTTTGCTGCAGCCAACCTGGCTTACAAGGAAATGCTGTTCCTGGATATTACAGCCAGGAGGGATAAATCCTCTACGCTGCCCAAGGAAAATAATACCTACTATTATCCTTCCGTATCATTGGGCTTCCTGTTCTCTAAGCTCATCCACAATACCCCCTGGCTGTCTTATGCCAAGGCAAGGGTAAACTATGCGGAAGTAGGTTCCTCTGCACCGGGCCTGTATACAGTGGATTATTTTGATGTACCCACCGGTATAGACGGTGTGCCGCTGGCCTCTGTAAATAATACCAAGTTTAACCCCAATCTTAAACCGGAACGCACCAAGAGCTGGGAAACCGGTTTGGAAGCAGCATTCCTCGAAAACAGGGTAGGCTTTGATGTAACCTATTACAATACCCGCACGATGGACCAGATAGTGGCTATGCCGGTATCAAGAGCTACCGGGTATGATTATAAGGTAGTAAACGCCGGTGAAATCCAGAACAAGGGTATAGAAGTATCTGCTTATGCAACACCGGTTAAAACACCGTCTTTCTCGTGGACCATCAATGCCAACTGGTCAAGGAACCGCAACAAGGTGAAGTCTTTGCCGGAAGGGGTGCAGAACCTGCAGATAAACCCGCTTTCTTTACAGAGCGGTGTTTCTATCAACGCTACCCTGAACCAGCCCTATGGCACCATCAGGGGCTCTAACTTTAAGTATAATGAAAAAGGCGAGAAAATAGTAGGAGATGACGGCCACTATGAACAGTCCAGCACTTCCAACGAAGTTATCGGTAATGTAAACCCCGACTGGATTGGCGGCATCAGCAATACCCTGAAGTATAAAGACCTGTCACTGAGCTTCCTGGTAGATATGCGTAAGGGCGGCGACATCTTCTCCCTGGATATGTACTATGGTTTGGCTACCGGTATTCTTCCTGAAACGGCCGGCGTAAATGACAAGGGCAACCCGGTAAGGTCATCCATTGCCGATGGCGGTGGCGTAATACTGCCTGGTGTAAAAGAAGACGGTAAGCCGAATGACGTTCGCGCAAGCGCAGTTAACTACGGCCTGTATGGCTACCGTTATAACCCGGATGCAGCCTTCGTATATGACGCCAGCTACATTAAGCTGAGAGAAGTATCGCTTACTTACTCCCTGCCGAGTGGACTGATCTCAAAGATCCATCCTATTAAAGGGATAGATTTCTCGCTGATAGGAAGGAACCTGTGGATCATTCATAAAAACCTGCCTTATGCAGATCCTGAAGAAGGAATGAGTTCCGGTAATGTTCAGGGTTACCAATCCGGTGCATACCCCACTGTCAGAACATTTGGTTTTAACGCTAAAGTAAGGTTCTAAAATTATCAAACATGAAAAAGCTAAAATTATCATACATAGGGCTGGTGATGGCAATGGTGTTAACGGCTTCCTGCACCAAGGATCTCACCGACCTTAACCAGAACTCGAAAAAACCTGCTGCCGTAGCAGCCGGCACTTTGTTTGCCAATGCCGAGCTGAATGTAACCAATACACTAACAAGCACCAATGTGAACCTGAACATATTCAGGCTGCTGGCCCAGTACTGGACGGAAACTACCTACCCGGATGAAAGCCAGTACGATTTAAGTACCCGCAATATCCCGCAAACTTTCTGGCATGCATTGTACCGGGATGTGCTCACGGACCTGAATGAGGCCAAAACCATTATTACGGAAGATGCAGGTACGGATGCTGCTGTAAAAAAGAACCAGCTGGCGCAGATAGAGATCGTATCTATCTATACTTATGCGGTATTGGTGAATACCTTTGGTAATATCCCTTACACGCAGGCGCTGGATATTAACAACCTTTCTCCGCAGTACGACGATGCCAAAACCGTGTACCTGGATCTGCTCACAAGGCTGGATGCTGCGATAGCTGACCTGGACCCCGCCGCCGGCAGCTTTGGCGCCAGCGACATCCTGTACAAAGGCGATGTTGCCGGTTGGATAAAAATGGCTAATTCACTGAAAATGCGCTTGTGGATAATTATTGCCGATGTTGAACCTGCAAAGGCTAAAGCGGCTATTGAGGAAGCTTCTCCCAAAGCATTCACCTCCGCATCAGAAAGTGCAATTTTCCATTACTCTACTGTGCCGCCCAATACAAACCCGCTGTGGGTTGACCTGGTACAAAGCGGCCGCCTGGACTTTGTTGGCGCCAATACATTGGTTGATACCATGAATGCGCTGAGCGATCCGCGTTTACCCTTTTTCCTGGGTGAAGCTGCCGGCGGTGGCTATAAAGGCGGTATTTATGGTACCAGCAATGACTATAGCGCATTTTCACCGGTAGGCGATCTGCTGCGCGCAAAAGATTTTCCCTCTGTTTGGATTGACTATACCGAGGTTGAATTTATCCGTGCAGAAGCAATTGAAAGAGGCATGACCGGCGTAGCCGGTACAGCAGCCACCCATTATACAAATGCAGTTACCGCTTCTATTGTTTCCTGGGGCGGTACGGAAGAAGATGCTGTTGCCTACCTGGCCCGGCCCGAAGTAAATTATGCAACTGCACAGGGCGGATTTAAAGGTAAAATAGGCGTGCAGAAATGGCTGGCCCTGTATAACCGTGGTTTTGAAGCCTGGACGGATTGGAGAAGGCTGGATTATCCGAAGCTGGTAAAACCCGAAGAGGCGCTGTCTGAAATTCCGGTTCGTTTCCCTTATCCCGTAAGTGAGCAAAACCTGAACCAGATCAATTACGACAAAGCTGCTGAAGCAATTGGCGGTGATGAAGTAACCACCAAATTGTTCTGGGACAAAAACTAACAGCAATGTTTTTATCATAAAATGAAACCGGGCAGTTGAAGCATTGCCCGGTTTTATTTTTGTTGTTGATCCCTGGCCCGGTAAAATAATAACATTACACTGCAGCAAGCTATTAAAAAAAAGAGGTTCATTTGAAACCTCTTTTTTTACTTTTGTAGCCTCAAACTTACCGAACATGGATAATCAGCATGAAGAGCAGACCCAGTTGAACATAGAACTGAGTGAGGAAATAGCAGAGGGTGTGTATGCGAACCTGGCCGTAATAACGCATTCCAACGCCGAATTTGTGGTGGATTTTATTAATGTAATGCCTGGTTTGCCAAAGGCTAAGGTCAAGTCACGTATTATTTTAACCCCCCAGCATGCCAAGCGCTTTATGAAAGCATTAGTAGATAATGTTAAAAAATATGAATCTGTACATGGCGCCATACAGGACCAGGACCCTGTATCGTTGCCCATGAATTTCGGCGGGCCCACTGCACAGGCCTGATTATTAGCACTGATACAAAAGCATGGACCATATTTTTTCCTATCAGCATTTAAGGGAATTTACACAGGAGGTATTTACCCGTATGGGCTGCTCTTTAGAGCATGCAGATAAAGCCAGCGAAGTGCTGCTGTCTGCCGACCTGCGGGGGGTAGACTCTCACGGTGTAGCCCGCCTGAGCGGCTATGTGCGCCTGTGGGACGCCGGCCGCATTAATACCCGCCCGGATGTGCATATTGTACATGAAACACCCAGCACGGCTGTTGTGGATGGGGATAGTGGCCTGGGCCTGGTAGTAGCGCCCTTTGCCATGGAGGTGGCGCTGCAAAAAGCCGCTGCCGCCGGTAGTGGCTGGGTAAGCGTTAAAAACTCCAACCATTTTGGAATAGCCGGCTACCATGCTATGATGGCCCTGGAAAGGGACATGATAGGCATGGCCATGACCAATGCCAGCCCGCTGGTGGCCCCCACCTTTGCAAAAGAGCGTATGTTGGGTACCAATCCCATAGCAGTAGCCATTCCGGCTAACGAGCAGCCCGCTTTTGTGGCGGATTTTGCTACCACCACAGCCGCCAACGGCAAGCTGGAGATACTGCAGCGCAAAAACCAGCAGGCGCCGGAAGGGTGGATCCAGGATAAGGAAGGCGCCACCAGCACCAACCCGCATGAGCTGCGCAGCGGCGGGGCGTTGCTGCCCCTGGGCGGCGACCGGGAGCATGGCAGCCACAAAGGCTATTGCTTAGGTGCAATTGTTGACATATTTTCGGCCGTTCTTTCAGGCGCCAATTACGGCCCCTGGGCGCCGCCGTTCGTAAGCTTCTTACCCTTGCCTCCTGATCCTGTGGGCCAGGGCCTGGGCCATTTTTTTGGCGCCATGCGGGTAGATGCTTTCCGCCCGGCAGCGGAATTCAAGGCCAATATGGACACCTGGATCAGCCGTTTCCGGCAGGCAGCGCCGGTAGCAGGGCAAAAGGTATTAATACCCGGCGATCCTGAACGGGAAATGGAAAAGGAGCGGAGAGTGCAGGGCATCCCGGTGCTGGAGCCGGTAGTAAAAGACCTGGAGGAAGTGGCCGCCCGGTTTCAGCTGAAATTTGCATAGCAAAAACTCAAACACAAATACAACTAAAAGACAACTCTCACAACATGAAAGTTTTAAAATTTGGCGGCACCTCTGTGGGAAAGCCGGAACGTATGCATGCCGTAGCCAAGCTGATAACGGCAGACAACGATCCAAAGATTGTGGTGTTATCTGCATTATCGGGTACTACCAATGCACTGGTAGAGATAGGACAGTCACTGGCAGAAGGTAACAAGGCACAGGCTAAACAGCAGATAGATAAGCTGGAAAAGCATTACCGTACCTTTTGTGAAGAGCTGGTGAAGCAGGATGGTCCGCGCGCCAAAGCCAGGGAGATTGTAGACGAGCATTTTGAATTTCTGAACATCATCCTTAAAATATCTTTTAACGAAGCGCTGAACAAAGACATCCTGGCGCAGGGCGAGCTGCTGAGCACAAAGCTGTTCACCGTGTACCTGGAAGAAGCCGGCGTACCGGCCGTACTGGTGCCTGCGCTGGATTTCATGAGCATTGATGAATTTGAGGAGCCTGAAATTCCCAAGATCAAGATACGCCTGGGCAACCTGCTGGATAAGCAAAAAGGCCAGAAGATATTTATAACGCAGGGCTATATTTGCCGCAATGCAAAAGGAGAAGTGGATAACCTGAAACGCGGCGGCAGCGATTACTCAGCCTCCCTGATCGG
>NZ_DASTRI010000073.1:0-10899 GCF_035761305.1 Chitinophaga sp.
GATCCAGGGTACTACTGGTAACTATGAATATGCAAACCATTGCCCAAATGAGCTGCAACCCAGCCATGGGGGGCATAGCTAAAGGACAAATAGTTCGTGAAATAGATGCCCTGGGAGGATATTCCGGTATAGTAACCGACCAGTCTATGATACAGTTCCGCATGCTGAACCGTTCTAAAGGACCTGCCATGTGGAGCCCACGTACCCAAAACGACCGTATGTTGTTTGCTGCTAAATGGAGGGAAGCCCTGGAACAAACCCCAAATGTGGATTTTTACCAGGACATGGTCAAGGGGCTATTGGTAAAAAATGGCGTTTGCTACGGAGTAGTTACCGGGCTTGGACATGAGATAAAAGCAAAATCAGTGGTACTTACCAACGGTACTTTTCTGAATGGGGTTATGCATATTGGTGATAAGCAATTCGGCGGAGGCCGGGTAGCAGAAAAAGCAGCTACCGGCATAACCGAACAGCTGGTGTCCCTGGGATTTGAAAGCGACCGTTTAAAAACAGGAACACCTCCTCGTATTGATGGCCGCAGCCTCGACTACAATAAAATGGAGGAGCAAAAAGGTGATGAAACTATTACCGGTTTCTCTTACCTGGAGGTTGAAAAAATAAAACCGGCACAACAACGCAGCTGCTGGATCACCTATACCAGTGCAGCCGTACATGAAACATTAAAAACAGGGTTCGACCGGTCACCCATGTTCCAGGGAAGAATACAGGGTGTAGGTCCCAGGTACTGCCCAAGTATTGAAGACAAGATTAACCGTTTTGCAGAAAGAGAACGGCACCAGCTGTTTGTAGAACCGGAAGGTTGGAACACGGTGGAAATATATGTGAACGGATTTTCGACCTCCCTGCCGGAGGAGGTGCAATACAAAGCCTTGCAAATGGTGCCCGGTTTTGAGAATTGCAGAATGTTCCGCCCGGGTTATGCCATAGAGTATGATTATTTTCCACCTACCCAGCTGCAGTTTTCCCTGGAAACAAAACAAGTACAAAACCTGTTCTTCGCCGGCCAGATAAATGGAACCACCGGGTATGAGGAAGCAGCCTGCCAGGGTTTAATTGCAGGTATGAACGCACACCTCAAAGCCAACGGCCAACCACCCTTTGTACTAAAGCGCAGCGAAGCATACATTGGGGTACTGATAGACGACCTTATTAACAAGGGCACCGAAGAACCTTACCGCATGTTTACTTCCCGGGCAGAGTTCAGAACACTGCTGCGCCAGGATAATGCCGACCTGCGGTTAACAGAAAAAAGTTATCGCGTTGGTTTGGCTTCACAGGAAAGAATGGAAAAAGTACAGCATAAACAGGAAGGCGTTGCCCAGGTAAAAGCTATCCTGAAAGAGCTGCCGCTGGACCCGGAGGATATTAATCATCACCTGGAGGAAAAAAATTCTGCACCGCTTACTCAACGTCAGCGTGCCTGGCAAATTTTACTGCGGCCGGGAATGGATATTTTATCTATGAAAAGCAGTGTGCAGAAAGTAGCTAACGCTTTGCAGAATTTTTCAGCAGCAATATTAGAGCAGGCCGAAATTCAGATCAAGTATGAAGTGTATATTGAAAAGGAAAATGAGTTGGTGAAAAAAATGAGCCAGCTGGAGGACCTGGTTATTCCTGATACTTTTGATTATGGCAAACTGGTATCGCTCAGTTCAGAGGCCCGTCAAAAATTTAATAAAATCCGTCCACGCACATTAGGACAAGCCAGCCGCATCAGCGGGGTTAATCCCAGTGATGTACAAATCTTAATGGTGTACATGGGACGTTAAGCGATTATTCTAAATCTTAAAATTACAAAAAGAAAGGTGTTCCACGTGACACCTTCCTTTTTTATTTCTAAGAGAATATTTTCTACTTGTGACCTGTTTTTAAGATTTGTGAACTCATTTACGCCTTCTAAAAACCTGTTTTTTCATAATTAATTGATTTACAATTAATTATATTAATAAATTATAACCTCATTATCTCCTTAAATTTCAACGATCATTGGTTAATGCTGGTATTACCCTCAAAACAGGGGTAAAAGGGAAATAACCCCTTTAAAATCGATTTTTGAAAAATCACTTACTTTTTCGCTGAAAATTGTGGAGGAAAGCAACGTTTACAGTTCCGTAAACGTAATGGTAAAGCAACAATTGTAAAACGAATATCTTTATACACGCTGAAAAAAAGTTGTGTACTTTAGGGAACGTAAGGAAAAACGGTAACAGATATTTCGTGCACGAACTGAACAACATTATTGATGGCTGCCGGCAGCTAAACCGGAACAGCCAGGAATTATTGTATCGGCAATTCTATGGATATGCCATGAGTATTGCTTTGCGGTATGCACAAAATAAGGAAGAGGCCATTGAAATTTTAAATGATGGATTTCTGAAGATATTTCAACACATCTCCGAGTTTGATACTACACGTCCCTTCAAAGCCTGGCTGGCCAAGATAATGGTAAACACAGCCATCGATCACCTGCGCAGTAAAAAAAGAATTTCTTTCACAGAAGATATAACACAGGTGTACGACCTGGGTATGGATGACAAAGCCATGGACAAGCTCTCTTATGATGAGCTGCTGCTACTGGTACAATCCTTACCACCGGCTTACCGGATGGTATTTAACCTGTATGTAATAGAGGGGTACCAGCACCAGGAAATAGCAGCACAATTGGGAATATCGGAAGGAACTTCCAAATCCAATCTTTTTAAAGCAAAAAAAATATTGAAAGAAAAAATAGAAAAAGCAACTTCCTATAACACCGTAGATAAAATATAAAAACCCATAAGGGTTATGTAAAATGAGTGACGCGTTTGATAAAAAGTTTCGGGAGAGATTGAGCGAAGAAAATTTTCCTTTTGAGCCGGAAGCCTGGCAAAAAATGGAAAAGAAACTGGATGCGCTCAATGACGACGACACCAACAGAAAGCCTTTCTGGTGGTGGCTGGCGCCGCTTGTATTATTGTTACTGGGCACCGGCGCCTTCATATGGTGGCGCAGCACAGCCCCGGCAACAAACCATCTTGCTGAAACTGCAAAAACTGCTGGTGGAACAACTGCACCCGCAGATACCGGCTGGCATAAGAATGAAAGGGTTGTTACATCAAATAATAACAACCAGGCAATACCACCTGCAGCTACTCCTGCTTCACCTGCAGCAGTACCTTCCGCATCGCAAAAGAAAAATAGTACCGGAATAGCCGCCACTGAAAAACAATATGCCGGCACTGCAAATAAGAACAACGGTAAGACCACAACACCATCAACAATTATAAACAGGCCGGCGGCAGGCAAAGCTTTACCAACATCAAACAATGCGGCGCAGCCGGTTTCAGGAAATATAACGGGAACGGATATACTGCATTCGTCCAGTCCTGCAGGTAAAAATGCTGCCTCCGGGGAAAATGAAATATTGCGCTTACTAAGCACACACTACTTTACTAACCCCGCGGTTCCCTCCAAAATAAACGGCGGCGGCCACTTGGCATTAAAGGAAATAGCGGAAAAATCACCTAAAAAACAAGCAATTCCGCAACGCAGGGGATTTTCCATAGGGCTAACGCTGGGGCCTGTATTTAACGTAGCACCCTCCCTGGAGTATGGCCATTTTGGTTTGGATGGTGGCTTACTTGTCAATTACCATGTGAATAACCGCTGGTCATTTACCACCGGTGTAGTGTATAGCGACAAACCTTATGGCGGTACCCGAAATGATTATAAAGTGGTAAAAACCTGGAGCTATCCCATGAACCAGGTAAAGCGTATTAATGCCAATTGCAGGGTGCTGGATATACCTGTTAATATTAATTACACTTTTATGGATAAACCTGCCTACACATTAACTGCCAGCGCCGGTTTATCCAGCTACTTAATGCTGAAAGAAAATTATTCCTATAAACGGGATTATATGTCCGACTGGGAAAAGTCATTGAGTAATGAAAACCAGCATTACCTGTCGGTGCTGAACCTGGGTTTCAGCTACCAGTTCCCGCTAAATAACCGCATGTCGCTGGGAATACAGCCTTTTGCCAAAATACCTTTGCGTGATATAGGCTATGGCCAGGTAAAACTTTATTCCACCGGGGTAGCTGTACAGCTTAATTTTAACCGGTTCAACCGCAAGCAATAGGCCGGCAGCTTCTTTTTCCTTATATTGGGTATAAGAAACATTATGCTCTATGCGCACTTTATTCCTTACCATTGGCGCACTGCTGCTGCCCTGGCTGCTGAATGCGCAATCGCCAACAAACTATGACCAGTATTTGCTGATAGGCACCTATACCAAAAACCAGCATGAAGGGATTTATGTGTATGCCTTTAATTCACAAACCGGTGCGCTAAAGCCGGTAAGTGCAACTAAAGATGTGGATAACCCTTCCTACCTGGCTATTGCGCCGGATAAAAAACATGTGTATTCCGTAAACGAAGTAGGTGCGGAGAGAACCGGCAGCGTAAGCGCCTTTGCTTTTGATAATGCAACCGGTCAGCTGCAGTTCCTGGATAAGCAGCCCTCCGGCGGGGATGGCCCCTGCTACGTGAACACCGATAGCGCCGGTATGCATGTGGTAGTAGGCAATTATGCCGGCGGCAGCTTATCGGTATTACCGGTGCAGGCAGACGGGAGTATAAATGCTCCCCTGCAAACGGTGCAGCACATGGGATCGGGCGTTAATAAAAACCGGCAGGAAAAACCACATGTGCACTGTGTAGTATTTTCGCCGGACAATAAATACCTGTATGTGCCCGATCTGGGTATTGATAAAGTAGGCATTTATAAATACGATCCATCATCCCCTTTGCTGCTGCAGGAGGCCACTCCATCCTATGTGCAGCTGCCGCCGGGTTCGGGCCCCAGGCATCTTACTTTTCATCCGAATGGCAAATGGGCGTACCTTATTCACGAACTGGACGGGAAAGTAACCGCCTTTAAATATGACACCGGCAGGCTTACTCCCATACAAACCATATCAACCCTGCCGCCTGCATATAAGGGCGCTGTTTCCGGTGCAGATATTCATGTTTCACCCGACGGGAAATTTTTATACGCCTCTAACCGCAGCGACCTTAATAATATTGTGTACTATGCTATTGATCAGCGCAGTGGCCGGCTGCAGCGGAAAGGCCAGCAGCGATCGGGCGGTAAAACTCCCCGTAATTTTATGATAGATCCATCGGGCAATTTTTTACTGGTGGCTAACCAGGACAGCGATAATGTAGTGGTGTTTAAACGTAACATAAGCACGGGCGCTATTAAACCCACCGGTGAGGAGATCACGGTATCTATGCCGGTGTGCTTAAAAATGATAGCGGTGGAGAAACCATAATATTTATGGCATAGCATTTTCAGTATTTCCCTGAAAACTTAAAAATGTGCCGATATGAAAAATAAACAAAACCAACCCCCGAAAAAAGATCTGCCCCCGCAACCTGATATGAAGGAGCAGGAAGAAAAAAGAGAAAAAACTTTTCCCGGTTATCCCACTTACCCTGCCAGTGAAGACATAATGAACCAGGGTAAGCAGGAAGACCTGGATGTGGAAAACATTACCCGCAATGTTCAGCTGAATAATGAGCTGAAGAAAAGGAAAAAAGAAGACGAAGAGCCGGATGAGGAAAGAAAGCTGGATATACCGGGCGCCGAGTTGGATAATGACGGGGAAAATATCGGGGAGGAAGATGAGGAAAATAATTTTTATAGCCTGGGCGGCGACCGTCACGAGAACCTGGAGGATGACCCAACAGCGACTGAAGAGGACGACCAGTCATAGCAACGGTGTTAACAACCGGCATAAGGCATCTACAAACTTTTCACCAATGGAGCGATTCTTCCAGGTGCGGCGCGTCATGAGCGCTGCATTCTCCAGGTCGTTTTCAAAAGCAGCGTTCAGCTCCTTTACAACGGACCGGTCGTACATGATCACAGCAATTTCAAAGTTCAGGTAAAAGCTGCGGTTATCCAGGTTCACGGTGCCTACCACAGCCAGGTTATCATCTATGATCATGGTTTTGGCGTGTATAAATCCCTTTTGGTAAAAATATACTTTTACACCTGCGTCCAGCATGGGCTTAATAAAGGATTGTGCGGCGTGCTGTACAAAAAAGGAGTCGCCCCGTTTAGGCAGCAGCAGCTCCACATCCTTACCTGCCTGCGCCGCCATTTGCAGTGCTGTTAATAATTGCTCATTTGGTATAAAATAGGGGTTGCTGATACGTATACGGCGGCGTGCAACATTAACAGCCATTATAATGGTTTGCATGGCCATTGGCCATTGTGAGTCCGGCCCGCTGGCTACCACATCCATAAAACACTCGCCGCTAAAGCCTGCGCGGTGGTAATAAGGCGCTGCAAACGGAAGGCTTTTTTTACTACAGTACCGGTAGCTCATCATAAACTGCAGCTGCAGCTGGTTTACCACATCGCCTTCAAGCTGCAGGTGAGTATCGCGCCAGAACACTTCATTGTTTCCATTGTTCAGGTAGCGTTCATCCATATTAATGCCGCCGGTGAAAGCAACTTTTCCATCTACTACAATAATCTTACGGTGGTTGCGGTAATTGGCGTTCAGGTAAAAATCCAGTAAAACCGGCGAAAAAGCATATACTTCCGCTCCATGTTCTTTAAGACGTTTGGTTACAGGCCCCATATGATCACAGCCTAGGTCATCGTAAATAAAACGTACCTCCACACCGGCCTGCAGCCTTTCAATTAATATATCTATTACCGCATTGCCAACGCTGTCTACCGCAAAAATGTAATACTCCATATGAATATGGTGCTGCGCACCGCGAAGGGCTTCCATTACGGCCGGAAACTTTTGCTCGCCGTTCAGCAGTATTTTTACCCGGTTATTGCGGGTAAGCAGGGAATGCATGGTATTAAGCAGCATGGAAGATATTTCCTGCTTGCTGGCCACCAGGTGACGGAGTTCTACCTGCATTTCTTCTATTTCGGGACGTTTGTTTTCCCAGTAGCGCAGCATCAGCGACTCGTCCTTAGAGCCTTTAAGGGTAAAGCGTTTACGTTTGCGGAGGTCGCGCCCCAGGTAATAATATACCACCAGCCCAACAATGGGTAAAAATACCAGCAGCAGTATATAAGCCATTGCTTTAATGGGGTTGCGGTTTTCCAGCAAAATGGTGCCTACCACGCCTGTAAACGTAAGCAGCACCAGCGCATAGCTGAGTATTTTAAGGGCCAGGTGCCAGTTAGTTTCAGACAGTAAATGGAGTACGGTGAACACAAACAGTAATTATATTGATAAAGATAAAAGTTTATGTCAATAGTGCCCTTATTGACAGCATAAAGGAAAGGTTACCAACAAAAAGTTTTCCAATAAATGGGCGCCGGGATGAGTTATTGCTAAAACCCGTTTTTATTGTTTACTGCTGCAGGGCAGGCGTGCGGTTCCAGGGCCACAGTACCGCTGCTGAATAACAAGAAGGATTTATGATTTACACGTTTTCCCGGTCAATGTAAGAGGTACGTTTGGTATCTCTTACCACCGCATAAACGATCAATGAAATAAAGATACAACCGGTAATATACCAGTAATAGTAAGACTCATGACCAATGTTTTTAAAATACAGCGCAATATATTCTGCCGTTCCGCCAAAAAGCGCTACAGTTAAGGCATAGGGCAGGCCTACTCCCAGGGCTCTTATTGCTGAAGGAAAAAGTTCTGCCTTTACCACAGCATTAATAGCCGTATAGCCGCTTACGATAATAAGTGCAGCCAGTATCATGAAAAATTCGGCAACAATAGATGTGGTATGGCTTAGCATTGTTAATATGGGTACAGTAAGCAGCGTGCCCAATATACCAAAACCCAACAGTAAAGGCTTACGCCCGATTTTGTCAGACACCCATCCAAACAAAGGCTGCAGGCATGCATAAATAAACATGAGTAGGAAAACAATAAGGGTAGATTGCTCTTTGGACAGATGTACGGTATTTACAAGGAACTTTTGCATGTAAGTAGTGTAGGTATAAAACGCCAGTGTACCGCCCATGGTTAAGCCAATTACAGTAAGCACAGCCCGTGGATGTTTTTTAAGCAGCACACCAACTGCGCCCCGTTCTTTCTTATGGTCATTTACGTGTATAGACTCTTCCATGTTCCGGCGCATAATTAAAACGGTAAGCGCCAGCAAGGCGCCGATAAAAAATGGAATGCGCCAGCCCCAGCTAAGCAGCTGTTCGGGGGTAAGAAAAACTTTTTGCAGCAAAAGCTGAATGCCTAGTGATACCAGCTGGCCGCCGATAAGTGTTACGTATTGAAAGCTGGAAAAAAATCCGCGTTTTTCCGGTGTGGCAATTTCGCTGAGATAGGTGGCAGAAGTACCGTATTCCCCGCCCACGCTGAGGCCCTGCAGCAGGCGTGCCAGCAGCAGTAGTATAGGTGATAGCAGGCCTATGCTGCTGTAGGCAGGGGTAAAAGTGATCATCAATGATCCCAATGACATTAGCAACACGGAAAGCGTCATGGCAGCTTTGCGGCCGGTACGGTCGGCAATACGGCCAAAGAGCCAGCCGCCGACAGGCCGCATCAGGAAGCCCACGGCAAAAATAGCAGCGGTGTTCAGCAGCTGCACAGTGGGGTTACCTTTTGGAAAAAAGGCCGGCGCAAAGTACAGGGCAAAAGTGGAATAAGCATACCAGTCGTACCATTCCACCAGGTTACCGGCAGAGCCGGTAATAATAGCTTTCAGGCGCCAGGCGGTAGTACGGGAAGGGTGCTGCAATTGGTTGATCATGGAATTATTTTGAAACACACAGGATGCGCGGTCAAAAATAACCGCTTTTTATATAAGTTAAAGGCGTTCTTGTATCTTCGTACATGACCAATTATAACCGCATTGTATGCAAGATCGTATAACAAACGCCAAGAAGGCTGCCGGTGAAAAAGCGGCAACGTTTATCCGTCCGGGTATGATTGTTGGCCTGGGCACTGGTTCTACTGCTTACTGGGCCATTCAGAAAATAGGCGCCATGATAAAGGAAGGGCTGAACATAAAGGCGATAGCTACTTCCGAAGCCTCTGCAGCATTGGCCCTTGAGCTGAACATACCGCTTACCACCTTTGCCGAAACGCAGCGTATAGATATAGATATTGATGGCGCCGATGAAGTAAGCGAAAACCTGGATGTGATCAAAGGCGGCGGCGGCGCGCTGCTGCGTGAAAAGATTGTGGCCTACCATAGTAAGCAGCTGATCATTATTGCAGACGAGCATAAGTATGTGCCTACCCTGGGCCGTTTTCCGCTGGCAGTAGAAGTAATTCCCTTTGGATGGGAGGCTACAGGCAGTAAGCTGCAGAGTTTAGGCTGCCGGCCGTTGCTGCGTACTAAAGGAGAGGATCCGTTCATAACCGATAACGGCAATTATATTATTGACTGCTCATTTGGCACTATTAAGGAGCCGCAGCTGATTAACGATGCGTTGCATAACATACCGGGTGTAGTGGAAACCGGGTTGTTTGTGCAGATGGCCGATAAGGTGGTGTTGGGGTATGAGGATGGGAGTACAGAAGTGAGGGAGCGGGGGTGAGGATAGCAGCTGGATCATCCGTTTGATAATTCTTATTTTATCAGGTATGAATACATTCCCGCGTTTTAAATGAGAGCGATACGGAAATAGGGAAAAAATTAAAAAGGCCTCCAAGCGACTCGCTTGAAAGCCTTTTTTTCAGTGGTGTGGGGCGGGATCGAACCGCCGACACAAGGATTTTCAGTCCTTTGCTCTACCGACTGAGCTACCGCACCGCCTGTTCCTTGCTACGAGAAAAACATTGTTTTTTCCGTGAAGGGAGTGCAAAGATAATATTTTTAGATTTTAATTTCCAAATATTATTCAATCAAATTGTTACAGCTGCGGTTATTTCACGATGAATATATCCTGTAGCTGAAGGCGTTTTTACGTATTGCTTTTGCGGCCCGGGCTGCTTTTGTAATACTTACACGCGGTAGGATGCACGGTACAGGAAATATCTGATATTAGGTATGTACGCGTACACGTGCAGTAGTATTCCCGGATCAATTTCCGTATTCCACCAGAAACTTGATGCGCATCAGCTTTAGTTGTTCAATAGTATAATCACTTTCTATCAGCTCTTCTCTTGCCAGTGCAAGGCTGGATGTTTCGCAGCCTTTAAAATACTCTATGATCTCGTCCTGTGCGTAATCGTCCAGCTCTTCATCAATGCAATAATCCAGGTTCAGCTTAGTGCCGCTGGCTACAATGGTTTCCATAGCGTCCAGCAGCTCCGCCATGCTCAGCTCTTTATTTTGAGCAATGGTTTCAAGCGGCATTTTTTTATCAATGTTCTGGATAATGAACACCTTTAGCCCACTCTTGTTCACCACGCTCTTCATCACAAAATCGTCCGGCTTTACAATGTCATTTTCCTGCACATATCTGGCAATCAGGTCTACAAACTGTTTACCATACCGGATGGCTTTTCCCTTGCTTACCCCCTGTATCTTTTCCAGCTCCTGTACGGTGGTGGGGTAGTGGGTAGCCATATCCTCCAGGGAAGTTTCGAGGAATATTACAAATGGAGGAAGGTTTTTTTCCCTGGACACCTTTTTGCGCAGGTCCTTCAGCATTTCAAACAGCACCGGATCGGTAGCGGCCTGGGCTTCTCCGGCTACTTCATCATCGTCACCGCCACCTTCATCATCAAACTGGTGGTTAAGCGATACCATTATGGAGTAAGGCTTTTTCAGGAACTTGTTGCCTTTGTCCATCACCTTCAGCAAGCCATATTCTTCAATATCCTTTTCTATCAGTCCCTCCAGCATCATTTGCCGGATCAGCGAGTTCCAGAAGTGACTGTCAAACTCTTTGCCTTCGCCAAAAACATCCAGCTGGTCATGGCGGTAAGTGGT
>NZ_DASTRI010000074.1:0-15456 GCF_035761305.1 Chitinophaga sp.
GAAATAAAAACAACTGCCCTCACCCGGCACAGACGTTACCCATACGCGGCCGCCCTGCCCTTCTACCAGCAGCTTCAGTATGTTAAGGCCTATACCCGTGCCTTTTTCATTATCCTTATCCAGCTTTTCAAACAGGCGGAAAATACGGGTATTGTCTTTTTCCTCTATGCCCGGGCCATTGTCCTTTACATAAAACTCGTAAAATGCGCCCTTTAATGTTCCGCCCACATCGATCTCGGTTTCCTGTTTGTCGTTATATTTAATGGCGTTGCTCAGCAGGTTCTGGAACACCTGCCACAGTTTCTGCCGGTTGGTGTGCAGCACCGGCAGATCGGGCTGTATGCGGATGGTGACATGCCCCGGCAGAAAAAGCAGGCCGGTCAGCTGCTCCAGCAGCTCGTGCACATCCACCTCTTCGGCTGCCTGGTCCAGGGGATGATGGCTGCTGTATTCCAGGATGGCGGAGATCATTTCAGACAGCTGCATGGTAGAGCTGATGGCCATTTCGAGATAATTCACCAGGTCGGGCGTATTTTCCAGCTGCATTTCCTCCTTCAGCAATAACAGCAGCCCTGCTACGCCGGACAGGGGCGATTTCAGGTCATGCGCCACCGTATGCATAAAACGTTCGAGCTGGCTGTTTACCTGCTCTTTTTCCGCCAATGCCTGCTTCAGCTCCTGCTCATAGAAATACAGCCTTTCAAACACATCTACCTTGGCGCGGCAGATGTTTACGTTCAGCGGTTTAAGCAGGTAGTCTACGGCTCCCTGCTCAAAACCCATTATCATATCCTGCTCCTCCTTATTACTGGCAGTAACAAAAATAATAGCGATTTTGCGGGTGCCCGGGTCGGCCTTTAACAGGCGCGCTACTTCCAGCCCGTCTATATCCGGCATCTGCACATCCAGTAAAATAAGTCCTATATCATCATGGCGCAGCACTTCCCTGAGCGCATCGCTGCCGGATCCTGCCAGTATAAAATGCCGGTGCTCCGCATCCAGCATAGCTTTCAGGGAATGCAGGTTTTCGGGGCGGTCATCTACCAGTAGTATCGTAAACTTTTTCATCCGGTTCTCTTTTGGTTATATCATTAACTGATGGTTGCTGATTATTTAAGACGGTATATCCTGTGCTGCTGATGCACCGTTTCAAACTGCTCCCTTACGTCGGCGGCGTGTATGGCTTCTTTGGAGCCCAGGGCCAGGTAGCCATGCGGCGACAGGCTTTCACGGAACAGCTGCAGCACTTTTGCCTGCAGCTCGCGCCGGAAGTAAATGAACACATTGCGGCAGCATATGAGCTGGAACTCGTTAAAAGAGCTGTCGGTTACAAGGTTGTGCTGCGAGTAGGTGACATGCGCACGCAGCTCTTTTTTAAAGATCACGTTATCGTACCGCGACGTGTAGTAATCTGAAAAACCGGCCTGCCCGCCGGATTGTATATAGTTAAATGTATTCTGCTTCATGGCGCTTACCGGCACTATGCCGGCGCGTGCGCGCTCCAGGCTGGCGGGGTTCAGGTCTGTAGCATATATGCGCGCCCTGTCAAGCAAACCTGCTTCGTGCAGCAATATGGCCATAGACAGGGCCTCTTCGCCCGTTGCGCATCCGGCATGCCATATTTTAATGATGGGATAGGCGGCCAGCTTGGGCAGCACCAGTGTTTTCAGCGTTTCAAAAAATGCCGGGTCGCGGAACATTTCCGTTACGTTTACCGTAATGAACTGCACCATACCGGCCAGGAACGCGGCATCATTTACCAGGCGATGCTTCAGCTCAAATACAGAAGGCACTGCTTCGTTCCCCATAAAATGAAGAATGCGGCGCCGTACAGATGCCTGCATATAACCGGTAAAATCATACCCGTACTGCGTTTTCAGCATATGCAGCACTTCTGAAAAATCGGTATCTTCCAAATTATTGATCATAGGATAACGCTACTTATACCAACCATACACGCAGTAATGAAAAAAGCCTGCCACTATCTATCGGTTTGGCAATATAATCAGACGCGCCGGCAGCAATGCACTTTTCGCGGTCGCCGGCCATAGCCTTGGCCGTTAGCGCAATTACAGGCAAGCCGGCAAAACGGTCGTTGCTGCGGATGTGGCGGATGGCCTCATAGCCGTCCATTTCCGGCATCATAATATCCATCAGCACCAGGCTGGTATCGGGGTGCGCCTCCAGCTGCAGCAGCGCTTCCTTACCGTTGGTGGCAGTAACCACCTGCATGCCTTTGCCGGCCAGCAGGGCTTTTATAGAAAACAGGTTGCGCATATCATCGTCTACCAGCAATACCTTGCGTCCTTCCAGGTTTTGCTCATCCTGTACCGGGGCGTTGGCCAGCAGGGGCTCCTGCTTTATCTCCTTCACCTTAAACAGGAACAGCGCCAGCTCATCCAGCAGCCGGTCGCGCGAAAAGGACGAGTGGCGGATAATAGCCGCGGCGTCTTTCTTCAGCTGTATTTCATCTGTTTCAGAAATATCGTCGTCCAGGTACACAATCAGCGGCATATTTTTCCCGGCAATATCCCTTAGCTGCTGCAGCTGCTGTAAGCCCTGCTGCACATCATCGCCAATATCCAGCACTATGCCGTCAAAGCTGCTGCCGGGTATAATGTCGATAGCTTCCTGCAGCTGTTTTACATGCTGATACGCGGTACGCAGCTGTCTTTCGTCGCTCAGGAGCTGCAGGGCGTGTGCGTGCAGCTGCTCATTGCCGGATATGATCAGCACCTTTTTAAAATCTTTATGCAGGTGACGGCGAATGCCGGTAAACACCGCTTCCAGGTCGTTCATATGCAGCGGCTTTTGCGTATACCCCTGTACGTTATCACTGATCTGCAGCGATATTTCTCCCGACGAGATCACGTGTACCAGCACATGCTTCAGCTCTTCGGAGCTGCGGATCATTTTCAGTATGCTGTCGCCGTTTATCAGCGGCAGGTTCACATCCAGTATAATGGCAGCGGGTAAATACCTGCGGGCAAAGAAAAGGCCGTCGCTGCCATTGAGCGCCACCAGTGTTTTATACCCTTTTTGCCGGGCAAAGTCGCGCAGGATGGTGGCAAAGTTGGCATCGTCCTCTATGATCAGCACCACTGTATCGCCTTTGCCCAGCTGCTCGCGGTCGTCGGTTACGGGAGGTTTTTCCTGGTAGGGCAGCGGCGTTACAGGAGCGGCGGCGGTTACAGGAGCGGCTGCTGATACCGGCTGCTGGCTAATGGCGGCTATGGGTAAAATAACGGTAAAGGTGCTGCCCTCCCCTTCCCTGCTTTGCAGGCGTATTTCGCCGCCCAGCATTTTAACCAGCTCGCGGCTTATGGACAGTCCCAGCCCTGTGCCGCCAAACTTACGGCTGGTAGAGCCGTCGGCCTGCCGGAATGCTTCAAATACCAGCAGCTGCTTATCGGGCGGTATGCCCATGCCGGTATCGCTAACGGCTATATGCAAACCATCTTTATGCATATGGCATTTCAGGCGAATGGTGCCGCCGGCGGGTGTAAACTTGAAAGCGTTGGAGAGCAGGTTACGGATCACCTGCGACAGCCGTTGTTTATCGGTATTTATAAATCCAGGCACTTCCGGCCCTGTTTCTGTTACCAAGCGTATCTTCTTTTCTCCGGCCATTACGCTGAACAGCTGCTCCAGCTCCTGCACCATATCCGCCACAGACACTTGCTCTATATTGATCTCCAGCTTACCGGCTTCAATTTTAGAAAGGTCCAGTATATCATTGATCAGCTTTAACAGGTCGGACCCCGAACGGTGAATAATGCCGGCATATTCCATTTGCTTGGCCGTAAGCGTATGCTCCTTGTTCTCTTCCAGCAGGCGGGCCAGTATAAGCACGCTGTTCAAAGGGGTGCGCAGCTCATGCGACATGTTAGCCAGGAACTCCGATTTGTACCTGCTGCTTTGTTCCAGCTCCCGGGCTTTGTGGGCCAGCTCCTGCCGCGCCAGCTCCAGTGTCTGGTTCTTGGCATTCATCTCATCATTCACCTGCCGCAGCTCTTCTTCATGCACGCGCAGCTCCTCTTCAGACGACCGCAGTATTTCCGACTGCCGGGTAAGCTCATTATTGGTTTGCTGCAGCTTATCCTGCTGCGTTTCCAATATCAACTTCTGATCCTGTACGGTTTTAAGCAGGTCCAGTATTCTTGTTCTCGAAATAGCAGCCTGGAAAGCAATGGCAATGGCGTCTGTTACGCCTTTTAAGAAAGTAAGCAGCCTGGGGGGCACTGCGGTAAAGGAAGCCAGCTCCACTACGCCAATCAGCTGGTTATCTACCCGCAACGGCACGCACAGCAGCGCACCCATTTCGCCGCCTATGGTAGCAGCGCCTGTTTTCCAGTAACCGGCCGGTATATTTTCCAGCAGCTGTATCTCTCTCCGGGTAGCCGCTTCTCCTATTAAGCCTTCATGCAGCTGATAGGATGTTTTGGGATTTTCAGGCAGGGCTATGCCTGCGGCCAGCTTCAGCAGCTGTTCTTCTTCATCAAAATAGTACACGGCGCCTGCCGGCACTTCCAGGTAGTGCCCCAGCGTTTGCAGGCACCTGCTGGCCAGCTGCGCCAGGCCGGCCTCTCCATGCAGGCTTTCGCTTACCTGGCTGATACCGCTGAGCAGCCAGTTTTTTTCATTGGTATTTTCGTTGAGGCTTACCAGTTCCTTCAGCTTATACTTCAGCTCGCGCTGCGCAAGAATGCGGCTGTTCAACTCGCGGTAGCAAATGATCATAAGCACAATGGCCACTACCAATATTAAGGTGGTATTGATCACCAGCATAACAATGGCGCGGTTTACGGCGCGCTCGTTCTGGGTATTGCGCATGACCAGCAGGTTCCGTTCCATGGCAATAATTTCCGCAAGGGAGCTGTGCACTTTGTCGAGGTATTTTCTTTCCTGTTTTGTAATAGGTATCAGGTTGGCAAAAACGTAAGCGCTGTCATGTTTAATACCCAGGTCTTCCCAGAAATTCAGCAGGCTGATCATGCTGTTCTCAAGGTTGGTAACATGCTGCATTTCTTTTGTGTTATCCATTACCATGCCCTTCAATTCCTCTATCAGCCGCAAAGGCTTGCTGCGCTGGGCAAAGTAAGGCCCCAGGTACTGCATATCACGTGTGCTGCGGTAGGTGATACCGGCTGTTTCAATTTCGTATACCATACGGTTAATCTGCTGGCTGAGCGTAATAACCTGGTAGGTATGCCTTACCCATCCCGCTTCTGTACGCTGTCTGTTAAAGGTAATGTAGGAAAAAATTCCTGCTATGATCACTAATGCCAGGGCCAGCCCAAAGCCTGCATACAGGCCGATCTTCACTTTTGGTTTCATAAAATATGGTGCCGGTTATAAGGAGAATGTAATTTTACTGTTAACAAATATATACTTTAAATACGCAGCCAGCGCAGCATGCCCGCAATATTTCAGCGCGCTTCCCTTACACAAAGGTGGTATATGCATGCCCGTGAAAAGGGCTGCAGGCGCATAAAACAGGAGTGCTATTTTTTATTTTGAAATGATAACTTATATTCGATAAAATTTCTGTTAGGATAACGAACTGATATACCGCTAACACTTTATCAAATTATATAATGTTATAATAACCATACATCCCGCCTATGAAAGCAGTGAACGCTCAAGAATTCCAAAACACGTCAACATGAACAAGATCTTATTAGTTGAGGACGATGAAATAATGCCCAAGATTGTTGAGAGAATATTGCACCGGGAAGAGTACATTGTAGATCATGTGACCAACGGAAAAGAAGCTTTCCAGCGACTGGAAGACACCGGTTATGATTATGACCTTATCATCACAGATATATTAATGCCGTACGCCAGTGGCTTTGAGATCATCAGCAAGGTAAAGAACCGTACCGAAGGTAAACGTATTCCCGTGATCATTGTTTCCAACGCAGGTCATGAGGATATGGTGCTGGAAGGCTTTAAGCTGGGCGCGGATGATTTTCTGAAGAAGCCTGTGATGCCCGGCGAGCTGCTGATACGCGTAAAAAGGCTGCTGATGCAGTATAAATAATATTAGGTATGCGGGTACAATCCGCATTATTGAATACACATACTGAATAACTGATCCTATTGAAAAAAATGAATGTGCTGGCGGACGCTTTCTTTTCTGTACTATATAACCTGCGGTATGCGCCGCTGATCATACAGATCGCATGCGTATTTATATTCGTTGCCGTTATATGTACAGTAGTGGCCTACCTTTCCATACTGGTTGGCCGCTATAAAGGCCACCGGCGCGAGAAAAAGCTGGGTTCCCTGCACCCGCTGATCGACAACCTGCTGATGGAGCATGTGCTGCTGAATGAAAAGCTTACTGAAGACGATGTGGAAGCCGCTTTGCTGCCACTGGAAGCTTTTAACCAGCCGGTATTTAAAAAGAAGTGGGCGCGGCAGGCGCTGACCGACCGGCTGATCCACTACCGCAACAATGTAAGCGGCATTATGGGCGAACAGCTGCGCAACCTTTATATAGGGCTGGAGCTGGACAAAGCATCGCTGAAGAAAATGAAGTCGCGCAAGTGGAATAAAAAAGTGCAGGCCATGGCAGAGCTTACCAGCATGAACATGTCTATTGCCGATGTAACCATACTGCCGCTGACCAATAGCCGTAACCGTGAGCTGCGCGCCGCCGCGCGGCATGCCTACATTAAGCTGAGCAAGAACGAGCCTTTCAAATTCTTTGATGTGGCAACAGAGCCGCTGCTGCTGTGGGACCAGGTTGAGCTGTTTCGCATTATTTCCACTACCGACAAAATAGCCATCCCCAACTTTGCGCAATGGATCACCTACTCATCCAACAAAAGCATTGTATCTTTTTGCCTGAAGCTGGTAACGCACTACAACCAGCTGAGCGCGGTGCCGGCCGTGGAAAAGCTGCTGGACACCCGCGACCATTACCTGCGGGCCGATGCCATCAACTGCTTAGGCAAGCTGCGTATTGAAGAGGTGGAAGATAAGCTGGTGCGCATGTACAACAGCCAGCCGCTGAACTGCCAGATAGAGATACTAAAGGTGCTGGGCCGCATCAGCAGCGGTAAGCATGTTGATTTTTTACGGCAGGAATTTTTGCACGCTACAGATTTTGAGCTGCGCAAGCATGCTGCTAAATCTATTATCAATAACGAATGGGCCGCTAAAAACCTGATTACCGAGCTGGTAGACACTGCTACTGCCGAGAATAAGCGGATCCTGAAACATTGTATGAACCCTTTGATCAAATTCTGAGCAGCTGCATGAGCTTTTGGGAAAACATAAGGTATTTCTATGAAAACGCGGTATTTGTATATGGCACAGTGCTGCTGTTCATTTACGCCCTGCTGGCCATTTTTTCCATGATAGCCGTGCGCGCCTATGCAAAAAAAGACGAGCTGGGGCAGGATATTACGCTGATGCAATCGCCCCTGTCGCCCGGCATTACCGTACTGGCCCCGGCCTATAACGAAGGGCTCACCATTATTTACAACGTACGCTCCCTGCTTACGCTTAACTATCCCAAGTTTGAGATTATCATTATAAACGACGGCAGCACGGATAACAGCCTGGAGCAGCTCATAGCAACCTTTCAGCTGGTACCGGTAGACTTTGCTTACAACGTAAAAATAAAAACGCAGCCGGTACGAAAAATCTATAAATCCACCAACCCGGCTTATGCGCAGCTGATGGTGATTGACAAGGTGAATGGCAAAAGCAAGGCCGATGCTGTAAACGCCGGCATTAATGCCGCTACCTATAATTATTTCGTGTGTACCGATGTTGACTGCATACTGCACAAAAATACCCTGCTGGAGCTGATAAAACCTGTAATGCAGGAAGAAAAGAAACGGGTAATTGCTACCGGCGCCACCCTGCGCATTGCCAACTCCTGCGAGTTTGACCAGGGCGTAATGACCCGCATGCGCCCGCCGCGGAAGCTGCTGCCCCGCTTCCAGGAGGTAGAGTACATCCGCGCTTTTGTGCTGGGCAAAATGGGCTGGAGCCTGCTGAATTGCGTGCCCAATGTATCAGGCGGCCTGGGCCTGTTTGACAAGGAAGTAGCCATTCGCTGCGGCGGGTACGACCACAGCTCTTTCGGGGAAGATATGGAGCTGATGACGCGCATGTGCCGCTATGCATATGATAACAGGATGAACTACGCCATCCGCTACATACCCAAAACCCTTTGCTGGACGGAAGCACCGGAGTCTGTAAAAATATTTAACCGCCAGCGCACCCGCTGGGCAAGGGGTTTGGCGCAGCTGATGTTTGCCCACTTCCATATGTTCCTGAACCCGCGCTATGGCAGAATGGGCCTGATCATTTTCCCGTATAATTTCTTTTTTGAGCTGCTGGCGCCTATTGTAGAGGTAACCGGCATCGTTTATTATATTGTAATGATCTGCCTGGGCCTTATCAACTGGCCTACAGCCGTTATGCTGCTGGTGTTCGTATATACTTATGCGATCATGATCACCACCATTGCCATACTATGGGACCAGCTTACGTTCCGGTACTACAGGACCTGGAGAGAGGTTGCTTACCTGTGCATGACGCCTTTCATGGAGTTTTTCCTGTATCACCCCTTAATTGTGCTGTTTTCCCTGCGGGGCTACTATTATTTCCTCACAGGTAAAAAAGGCACCTGGGGCAACATGCAGCGGCGCGGTTTCAGGCAAAATGTGCCCAGCGCCAAAACAGCAGCGGTTTAACTATAAAAACAATAGCAGCAAACGTGGAGTTTATCAAGAATTTTTATGAAGGTTTTGTGTTCGTGTACGGCTGTACCATGCTGTTCTGGTATGCGCTGCTGGCGCTGCTGTCGTTACGGGGCATTATGCGCTACCAGCGCAAGAACAGCTATGTTGATTTTAATATTATGGTACAGTCGCCCCTGGCGCCGGGCATTTCTGTAATTGCGCCTGCATATAACGAGGGGGTTACCATTATTTCCAATGTAAGGTCATTGCTTACGCTGAACTATCCCCGCTTTGAGGTGATTATTGTAAACGACGGCAGCACAGACGATACGCTGGAAAAACTGATCCGGGAGTTCGACCTGCAGGAGGTGGAGTTTGCATATAACGAGCGGATAAGGTCGCAGCCCGTAAAACGTGTATTCAAATCCGTTAATATCGCCTACGACAAGCTGCTGGTAATTGACAAGGTGAACGGCAAAAGCAAGGCCGATGCCTCCAATGCCGGCATTAACGCAGCTGCCTATGATTACTTCCTTTGCACCGATGTGGACAGCATCATTGAAAAAGACACGCTGCTGCGCATGATAAAACCCTTTATGGATGAGGAGCATAAAAAGATAAAGGAAGTGGGCGAGCCCTGCCCCGAATGCGGGTATGTGCACGTGGTGGAAGACAGCGTACGTGTAATTGCCACCGGCGCTACCCTGCGCCTGGCCAACTCCTGTGAGGTGGATGAAGGCGTGATTACCCGGGTGCGGCCGCCGCGCCGATGGCTGCCCCGCTTCCAGGAAATGGAATACATCCGCGCATATGTGCTGGGCAAAATGGGCTGGAGCCTGATCAACTGCGTGCCCAATGTGTCCGGCGGCCTGGGCCTGTTTGACAAGGAAATAGCCATTAAAGCCGGCGGCTACGACAGCAAATCCTTTGCAGAGGATATGGATATTGTAACCCGCATGTGCACCTATATGATAGATAACAAGCTGAAATATGCGGTGCGATACATACCTACCTCCCAGTGCTGGACAGAAGGGCCGCCCAACCTCAAAGTGTTCAGCCGCCAGCGCACCCGCTGGGGGCGCGGTCTGGCAGAGATCATGACCATACACCGCAAGGTGATCTTTAACCCGCGCTATAAACGTTTAGGCATGGTTGTGCTGCCCTATAACCTTTTCTTTGAGTTCCTGGCGCCTATTATTGAGTTCACCGGCATCCTGTACTACATTTACCTGATTATAACCAACCAGATCAACTGGCCGTTTGCCACCATCCTGCTGGTGTTTGTGTACCTGTATTCCGTAATGATCACTACCCTGGCCATCTGGTGGGACCAGATGACCTACCGTTATTATAAAACCTGGAGAGAGGTAATGGGGCTGGCGCTGATGGCTTTCCTTGAGCCGTTTGTGTACCACCCGCTTATTGTATTTTTTGCCCTGCGCGGTTACTATTTCTTTATCCTGGGTAAAAAGCATACCTGGGGCAATATGCAGCGCCAGGGCTTTGGACAGCGAAAAACCACTACTGTTTAGACCAAACTGTTATACATGGCCAGTGCTATAAAATATCTGCTACCGGTTGTGCTGCTTTGCAGCTGCCTGCAGGCTGCCGCCCAGATATTCGGGAACAAGGGAAAAGATGCAGAAGCGCTGTATAATGAAGCTGTACAGCAAACAAAGCAGCAGCATTACCAGCGTGCTATTGAACTGTCTAAACAGGCGCTGGCCAGGCAGCCGGACATGGTAGACCAACAGCTGCTGTTAGGCCGCCTGTATATGCTTACCGGCCAAAACAACCTGGCGCGCAGGTATATAAAACAGGTGATCGGCGCCTCACCCCGTTACAGGGACGCCTACTTTTACGCCATTAACATAGAGCTGGCCGATAAAAAATATGAAGAAGCGGAATGTTATGCCGACCAGGCGCTGGGCTATTTTCCCAACGACCGCGAACTGATGCTGAAAAAGCTGGGCGTGCTGGATGCAGCACAGCAGTTTTACAAAGGCGACGCCTTTGCCACTACCCTGCTGAACACCTACCCGGAAGATACTACTGCGCGCAACGCCTATACCGGCCACTATTTGCTATCCGGCCATTACTACCAGGCGCAGGGCAATAATAACCAGGCCCGCGCCAGCTATGAAAAAGCGCTGATGATTGCGCCGGGTAATGAAGAAGCCCGAACCGCCATCACCAATATGTATATACGTAGCGGCAACTATGGCCCTGCGCTGGAACAGGTGAACGCGGAGCTAACCGTTAACCCGTCGTCGTACGGGCTGCTGATGCGCAAGCTATCCCTGCTGCAGGATATGCATAATTATGCAGAGGCTATTGCCGTGCTGCAGCAGGTACTGAAATATTATCCTAACGACAGTAAGGCCCGCGCCATGGATATATCGCTGCGCATGGAGGCAGCTGCTTATTATACGCAAACCGATCCTTACCTGCTGTACCAGGGCATCCTGGAAAAAGACCCCGGCAACCAGGAAGCGCTGGATAAGGTAATTGGGCTGAGCATGTCAAGAGGCGCCTACCGCGAAGCACTGTCGTGGATCAACCGCGGACTGCAGCAGCATCCTAATGATACCCGCCTGCTGGGATTAAAGGTAGATATGCTGGAAAGCGACCGCAAGTTTACCGAAGCAGCGGCCCTTGCCGGCCGCCTGTGGCAGGCCAGTCCCGGATCGGCGGGCCTGCAGCAGCACTATGTAACCCTGAAGGTAGCCAGCGGCCGCGATTACCTGGCGCAGCAGCAGTATGACCTGGCGCTGTCTGAATTTGAAATGGCTTTACAGGCAGCGCCTGCAGATACCACCGCGCTGGATATGATGGCCAATACCTACCTTTCGCAAAAGCAGCCCGCACAGGCGCTGCAGGTGCTGGAACAGGCGCTGCGTACTTACCCTGGCAATGCCCGCTTTCGCCTTAAACAGGCCGGCATACTGGCCAGCATGGGACGGTATGATGAAGCAGCGGACATTGCAGAACAGCTGCTGGCAAAATATCCCGGCAATCCAAAATACAAAGGCATACTAACTGAAATACGCCTCACAGCCGGCCGCATGCTGATGCAAACCGAAGAATATGAAATGGCCCGCGGACAGCTGCAGGCCGTACTGGCGCAGCAGCCGGATAACATGGAGGCGCTGAACTATCTTATTAACCTGGAAAGCGCCCTGCAGCAGCCCGACAGCGCATTGTACTATGTAAATACGGCGCTGCAATACCACCCCGACGATAAAGACCTGCTGCTGAAAAAAGCCGGTATGCTGAACGGGTTAAAAAGGTATGATGAAGCCGGCGCTATTACCTACGGCCTTATGCAGCGCTACCCTTTTTCCGCGAAATACCGGAACGCCTATACGGAGGGATTGCTGGCAGCGGGCCTTGCTTTTCAGCGGGATAATAAACCCGACAGCGCGCTGCATACCTTTAACCAGGTGTTGCAGCTCAACCCCAGGGACTCCCTGGCCCTGCTGTACAGCATCAATATCCTGGATAGCCGGCAGCAGTATGACAGCGCGCTGCTGTATGCCAGCCAGGGCATCCGTTATTACCCGGGCAATGCCGCCTTTTTACAAAAAAGGGCAGTAACGCTGGAAAACAAAAAAGACTATACGCAGGCAGCGCAGGCGGCCGACTCCCTGGCGCTGCTGCAGCACAGCGACGCCAATATTGATTACGCGGATTACCTGCGCAGCAAAACCCTGAAGAACCAGTTTGGCATGTTCTTCCTCCACTCCAGCTACGACTACAGCGATAATAAGTACAATATTGCCACGCTGGAATACCGGCATTACTTTAAACGCGGCACCTATGCCTTACGCCTGAACTATGCAGGGCGGCGGCAGGGCACAGGGCTGATGGGTGAAGCAGAGCTATACTATACGCACAGCAAACAGCTATATTCCTATGCCCTGGCCAGCTACTCCAATGAGCTGGTATTTCCTAAAGTACGGCTGGCGTACTCCCTCTTTACAACTTTCAAACATGGTATAGAAGCGGAGCTGGGCGCACGCTACCTGCAGCAGGCCGACAGCGGCAGCGTAGTATCAGGCGTAGCTTCATTGTCCAAAACCTGGAGGGATTTTTATGTGAACATGCGGGCTTATTTCATCAGCGACCAGCCGGACTTTTACACTTCGTTTAACCTGACCACGCGGTATTATATGAACAGGGGGCAGGATTATATTTCATTCATTGCCGGACTGGGCACCTCTCCCGACGACCGCAGCCGGCTGATACAGTTTCCCAAGCTGGCGGGGCTGCTTACCCGCAGCGTGGGCGCCGGTTACCAGAAAACATTCCGGTACCGCACTACCGTGGGATTATATGGCACCTGGATCAACCAAAAGATCAGCGACACGGATTTCCAGAACCAGTATGATATTTATGTAACGTTACAGCGCAGATTTTAATCACCATTCATGTACAGGTATATGCTTACAGGTTTGCTGTTGATGATGCTTTTCAGCCATACCGGCTGCGGCCAGGCGGACAATATAAATATTGTAACCAACGGCGCCTCCCGGTATGTGATTGTGCTGCCGGCCGATGCAGCTAAGAATGAAACCCACGCCGCTACTGTACTGCAGGATTATATCAAACGCATCTCCGGCGCAACGCTGCCGGTGGTGAAGGAAAATGCCTACCGGCAGCAGCCGGCCATTTTTGTAGGCAATACCGGCGCAGCGGAAAAGTTTAATACCGGCAGCATTAAAAATGAAGGTTTTCTTATCAGTACAGATGCGCGGGATATTTATATTAAAGGCGCGCGCGGCAAAGGCGTGGTGTACGGCGTATACACGCTGCTGGAAAAATACATGGGCTGCCGCAAGTACGCCAATATACCGGCCAACCTGCCTGCCGGCAGGAACATTCATGTGCCGGCGCATATCACCGATGAACAATCGCCGGTGTTCCAATACCGTGAAACCTACTACCCTGCGGCCTTTGATAATGAGTACCTGGAGTGGCACAAGCTGCACCGCTTTGAAGACCTGTGGGGCCTGTGGGGCCACTCATTTTTTAAGCTGGTACCACCATCCACCTACTTTGCCACCCACCCGGAATACTATGCATTGGTAAATGGCAAGCGGCAGGCCACACAGCTATGTTTAAGCAATGACGCCGTATTTAAGATAACGGTAGATTATTTACGCAAAGCCATTGCCAATAATCCCGATGCCCTCTACTGGTCTGTTGCTGCGGAAGACGGCGGCGGCTTTTGCACCTGCGACCGGTGCAGCCGCGTAAATGCCGCTGAAGGCAGCCCCACGGGCACGCTTGTACGCTTTGTAAACCGCGTGGCCGCTGTATTTCCACAGCAGCAGTTCACCACCCTGGCATACCAGCAAACCGCCCGGCCGCCACAACAAACCAAACCCGCGGATAATGTGTACATTATGCTTAGCAGCATTGATGCCTACCGGCAGCAGCCGCTGAGCACCGCCCCTTCCGCGGCCGCTTTCCGCAAAAACCTGGACGACTGGGGCGCCATCACCGGCAAGCTGTTTGTATGGGACTACACCACGCAATTCACGAACTACCTGGCTCCTTTCCCGGATTATGATAACCTGCAGCCTAACCTGCAATATTTTGCCACGCATAAAGTGAAAGGCGTGTTTTCACAAGGCAGCGCAGATACCTACAGCGATATGGCGGAGCTGAACAGCTACCTGCAGGCACAGCTGCTCTGGAGCCCTAACCAGCCCGCAGCCCCGCTTATTACCGCTTTTCTGGACGGCTATTACGGCAAGGCCGGCAAGTATATAGCGCAATACCTGCAGGCCCTTGGCAATACGCTGCACAGCACCAAAGCTACGCTGGATATTTATGGCAACCCCGTAAATAACCGCGCTGATTATCTATCGCCGGCAGCTATAAACACTTACGCTGCCTTACTGGATAATGCGGAAAAAGCAGTGGATGGCAACACCACGCTGCTGGCCCGCGTGCGCACGGCCCGCCTGCCCTTGGAGTACACGGTGCTGCAGCAGTCGCGCGCATATGGCACCGGAAAAAACGGCTACCTGGTACCGGATAGTAACGGTAATGGCTATATGATAAATCCGCGGTGGCCAGGCCGTGTGCAGCAATTTACCGAGCAGTGCAAACAGGCCGGTGTAAAGGAGCTGTCGGAAGGCGGCATCAACCCCGATGCCTATGCACAGGAATGGGCAGCCGTGCTTGCACGCAGGTGGGTGAACAGCCTGGCCTTCCGCGCTCCCGTGCAGCTGCTGCACCCTTATGCGCCGGAGTACCCTGCCAATAAAGAACAAACGCTTACAGACGGGCTGGAAGGCAGCAACGACTTTAGCAGTAACTGGCTGTTCATTTACGGCAAAGACCTGAGCGCCACCATAAACCTGGGCGCCGCCAAAACAGTGCAACAGGTAAGCGCTCACTTTTTGCAGGACCCGCGGCATTATATTTTTAACCCCGTGCAGGTAACAGTGGAAACTTCGCGGGATGGCGTTCACTTCAACACAGCCGGCACACAAACCCTGCCGCAGCCTGCTTCAGAAGACTATACGGTACAGCGCACCCCCTGCAGCATCCGCTTTACAGCTATACAGGCACGGTATATACGTATTACCGCACAGTGCCCTGCTATACCGGCCTGGCGGGCAGCGCCGGCAGGCAGGCTGGCAGCAGTATGTTGTGATGAGGTGTATGTGGAGTAAGCGCCGCAGGCGCAGGCGATTATTAATAAAAACATAACATTGCTGTGCACCGCAGAAAGAGT
>NZ_DASTRI010000075.1:0-16088 GCF_035761305.1 Chitinophaga sp.
ATTGTAAGAACTTTATGGACCCTTCCGCATCCAGCGGAATGCGCTACCGGGCTGCGCTACGTCCCGAACCGGTATGCCAGTATTTTTACTGACGGGATGCAAAAGTAAGCATATTTTTCATTTATAAAAATTTCTATCCTGTTTTTTTAACAGCTCGCTAAAAATTGCTGTGCTCGCAGAATCTATCGGTAAGCTACCTGGCGAAAAGAGCGAACCTTCATACCGACTATTTTTCACGCCTTTTTTGTCAGCACACCGGGGAAAGGCCTGTAAGGTATATCCATGAAAAAAGGATCGAGCGGGCTCAATACCTGATGGTAACCACCCAGATGACCTATGCTGAAATTCAACACAGACCGGTTTTGAAAATGTGTTTTACTTTTCTAAAATATTTAAAAAGATCACCGGTATGTCCCCGGGGAATTATAAAAAACAAATGGACCTGGTGAAGTTTTAGTTTCGTCAGTTTATTAGCCCTTCATTGTTCCTTTTTCGTCATTTACATATTCCAAAATGTCGCCCGGTTGGCAGTCTAGCGCCTTACATATTGCGTCTAATGTGCTAAAACGAATTGCTTTTGCCTTCCCGGTCTTTAAAATAGAAAGGTTTGATAATGTCAAATCAACTCTTTCAGAAAGCTCATTTAGAGAAATTTTTCGCTTTGCCATCATCACGTCTAAGTTTACAATAATTGGCATAGCTTAAATTGTTAAGTCATTTTCAGATTTCATATCTATGGCATTTTGCAATATTTTTTCAAATATTGCCGCAGCAGTTGCAACCACAACAGAAACAAAAGTAGTCACGATACATATGGCAAGAAAGCCTGCAGGGTCGTCCTCTTTATTATGGAATATCCTTATGTATAGTCCTGCTACCACAATTAAAACACTTAGTACGATCGCACAATACTTTATGCTCTTTAAAGCCTTAACAGCGTTTGATGAGAATACTTTATTTTGTCCGATATATCCCAATAATTTGAACGCCTTGTATAGCGCAACAAAAAAAGCTATTGATGCGGCGTATCCATACAGGATGAACGGGTCAAAGTAAATACTAAACAAGTCTAAGTTTGCAGCTCTTCCTTCGGTTAAGGGAAACCGAATTAAAATGGCAAGTGCTACAATGCCGATAAGCACGACGACTGCCTGAAGAAATGTTATTGAAATTCTTTTCATAATGATTTTATGAATTTAGATTCTACCACTAAAGTAATAAATAATTATTGATAAACAATAAATATTTATCGTTTTTATAGAAATACTAGAAAAAACAAATGGATAGATTATTGTTCTATCGCCAGTGTCCTCAGGGCGCTGAGCCATATAAAGCGCCTGAACAGGCATGGCACACTTACCGTAGTCTTTCTCTTTTAACGTTTTTACCGGTTTTTTTCCCGGAGCTGAGATCTCATCTGCAAAACTCTTTCCCGAAAACAGAAGCTCAACGCTATATGGTACACAGATACGGAATTCCCGGAAATACCTGTCCTATAAAGACGTAAAGCCTTTATGAAGGACCTGCAAGGAGTCTAAGGCTACCACCTATGAGCAGGCAAAACCCAGCGTGGACCAGCCGGCCCCCAATTGGGGCCAGCGATCCTATTGTCATTAAATCCGGCGTAGAAACTGCCCAACATAGCAATTACTTCAGTACAATAAGGGCATTCACCGTATCATGTATACACCCATCATCGAGGGCCACCATCGCAGCTGAGGGTTGTTACAAAATCAAAAGGCGCCTTCCAATCTGAAGACGCCCTGATGAAGCTTTTATTCCTGATCCAGGAGAATATCTGTGCCAAGTGAATAAACCTGTACACAACTGAAACCAAACACTGGCTCAATTATCTATTATCTTAAATGACAGTTGAAATTTAACCTGTAACAATTCTGACGCACTTTATGTAATACCGCCTCTTACTCTTCTCATCGCATTTCTAAAAGCTTTGATTTTAGCATTTAAAGATGCAGCAGCGGCATTAACGGTATATACTCCCCATCCCTACCCCCGCTCCCCGCCCGGTACTCTCCGCCGGATCACCTGCCGCAGGTGTTCTCCCCAGTTTATCAGGTTACCGATCAGGAAGTAATCCTTAAGATTACTTTTTATACTGCTGCGCATAATACGCACCACCACATTCTTGTCTACTTCGCCCTTTTCCCGCACCAGGTTTAACAGCTCCAGTGCCAGGATGGCAAGCAACGCGCCTATCAGGAACAAAAAGTTCCAGTCGTGCAGCGCTACCAGGTGCAGGGTTTTTTGTTTGTGCGGACCAACCCAGGTTGCATCTACAACCAGGTGGCGTTTGGTGAAAAAGTCGGCCAGGGAGCCGCCGATAAGCGGTGCAATGGAAGAGAAGAAGGCCGTAATAATATTCTTGGTGGAAAGGTATACAACCGCGTCTTCACTGGGGGCCAGCTTTAAGCCAATGTTGGTCAGCGATAGGTTAACCCCTGCGGTGGAGATGCCGGTAAATATGTGAATAATGGCCAGCAATATCAGGTTCGCATACTGCCGGGTATAAATACCCACAAAACACCACGCAAAAATGGTCAGAATATACAGCGGCGCGCTAATGAAAATAATTGTTTTATTACTGTAACGGTCGGCAAACAGGCCCCAAACCCGTATCGTTAATATACTGCTTAGCTGGCTCAGGATTGATAGTGCAATAATATAGGAAAGCGAAAGGCCAAGCCCCTTTAGCATAAACACGGTAAAAAACGGCGTTGCAATGTTCAGCGCAAATACCCAGGCCGAATTAAATATCAGCAGGCTGCGGAAATTGCTGTCCTGCAACGGGCGCTTTAATAGCCGGAAAATGTTTTCCCTGGCCAGGAAAGACTGGCGTTCGGGCGCCATGCTTAATATAAAAGCACCGATAATGCCGATAGTGCCGCCTGCTATGAACAGGATGGCATAGGTAAATAACTCATAAGCCGGGTAATGCTTTTTTATGTAATCCACCGCCAGCGCCACGCTAAAGCTAAGCACCACATTTAATGTTTGGGTATAGCTGCTCCTGCGGGAAAAATAGGCGCCCATGGAGGCTTCCGGCACCAGGTCTTTTATCCATGAATTCCAGCTGGGACCGGCAACAGAACCAAAGAAATAATAAAATACAAGGAAAAAAATAATCACGTTGATCGACATGTCCGTGGCAAATACCAGCACCAGGGTGCCCACTATCAGCAGCGGAAAGCGGGCTAATACAGAGCACAGCACTGCTATAGCACGGCGGTTATTATAGCGCCGCACCAGCCATATGGATAATAGCTGGAAAAGATTGGTAAATGTAGGTATGCCAGCCAGCAACCCGATCTGGAAGTTAGTGGCGCCTAACAGCAACGCCATAGCTACCAGGAAGGCTCCGCCTGTAAAGGTGGTCATAGCTTCTGCTGCCAGGCCATCGCCAATTACCAGCTGTAAGCCCCTTTGTACTTCCTGATCAGTAAGTGTTTCTTTCGGCCGTAAATACATACAGTAATAATGTGTCAGTGCCAGCACAATGATTATACCAGCATGCAGCTATGTACTAATGCAGGGGCCGCACACGCTGGCATTTGCCCCGCTATACCAAAGTTGTATTGCTTACTCATTAAAACAATCAGCAACATATTAAGCGCTAAAAGCAGGATAGAATAACTACGTTTATACGTGACCATATTTCCGCATACCGCCGCCTGAATTTAACCCGCCTGTTGCATTAAACCGGCAATATCCTATTGTCGTAACTTTAGGATTGCTTGTACATATTATTGTGCTTATGCAGCAAAACACTTTCTCTTCCCCGCCTTCCACTATGCTGGCAATGGTTCTTGATCAGCCCGGGCAGCCGTTGACACTTAAAGCCCTTCCCATGCCGGTCCCCACCGGGGACCAGGTGCTGGTAAAAGTGCTTGCCTGCGGCGTTTGCAGAACAGACCTGCATATTCTGGACGGGGAACTAACGCAGCCCAAACTGCCGCTAATACCAGGGCATGAAATCGTAGGGGTAGTAGCCCAAACAGGCAGTGGAGTAACGCGCCTGAAACCTGGTGATGCCGTTGGAATACCCTGGCTGGGATATACCTGCGGTCAATGCAAGTATTGCCGTAATGGCCGGGAAAACCTTTGTGAACGCGCAGTTTTTACAGGATATACAATGGACGGCGGTTATGCTACCTATACGGTAGCCTGGGAACAATTCTGCTTTTTGCTTCCTGCGTTGTATGCCAGCCCCGCCGGCGCGCCGCTGTTATGTGCCGGCCTGATAGGCTTCCGCTCTTACCGCATGGTTATGGAAAAAGCCCAAACCATCGGCATTTACGGGTTTGGGGCAGCTGCCCACATTATTATACAGGTGGCTGTTTACCAGGGAAAAACGGTCTATGCATTTACACGCCCGGGCGATACCGCTACCCAGGCCTTTGCCATGAGGCTGGGTGCTGTTTGGGCGGGAGATTCGCTGCAAACGCCTCCCCAGGCGCTGGACGCCGCCATTATATTTGCGCCTGACGGGGCTTTGATACCTAAGGCCCTCACAAACACTGATAAAGGTGGCCAGGTGATCTGCGGCGGCATCCATATGAGCAACATTCCCTCTTTCCCCTACCGCTTGCTATGGGAGGAGCGAACCATCCATTCCGTAGCCAATCTCACGCGGGAAGACGGCAACCTTTTCCTGCAACTGGCGCCACAGGTACCTGTCAAAACTACAACTCAGCTTTTTGAGCTGCACCAGGCCAATGAAGCATTATCGCAGCTGCGCAGCGGCAAAATAAAGGGTGCTGCGGTACTGGTAATGCCCTTGTAGCTACTGGTAATAGCCTCCCTCCCATTTACTGCAGTCTTTCATTTCCTATCTGCTGTATTCAGGATAACCATCAACACCTTCAACAGCGGTTGGCATATATAGCACAAACACCTTTCCTGGGCCTGGATCAGCAGGACTATCAACCCGCTATCACGCTGGCCTTGACGGAGCTGAATATGGAAAAAGACACGTTTACTGCAGATATGCGCATCACGATGGTAGCCATCCGCTTCTTTAGCGACGTGGCTTACGGCCGAATGGTTGTGCCGCCCGTACAGTTCAACGGACCATCTTATCAACCCAAATACTACGGCGATATAGGTCTGAAGCCGGCTCATTACCTTAGTAACGGCGCCTTAACAGTTGCCTGGCTGAATTTGAACCGGTTATACCAGCGTATACAGCCATAAAGAATAAGATTGCCTTATTATACAATGCCATAGCAGACAGTGGATATGCAGCTGTACAGGTAACAGGTAACGCGGCAGATACCTCCAATCACCCACTGGTGGCACGCTTGCTTCAGTTGGACCAAGCCGGCAGTACCATGGTTATGACAAACCAGGTACTGGTAAGAAAATTAAGAGCATCACAACAGATGTTTAACCTGCCATCCGACGGAACGCTGCGACCTGCTGTACTAAAAGCGCTGAATGTACCGGTTGCTGTTCGGCTCAAAGAGCTGAACAGGGCTATCAACGAATTCAGGTGGCTATATTGCTGCCAGCGCCAGGCGCCTGTAATAGTAGTAGACATACCCTCCTGTAATCTCTTGCTCTATGAGCAAGGCAAACAGGTGCTTGCATCAAGGGTAGTCACCGGAAAAAAGCCTACACCTACCCCTACCCTTTGCAGCCGGGTAACAGCAGTGATCCTGTACCCTTACTGGACCGTGCCCAACGTATAGCAGAGCGTGAGCTGTTGCCCCATCTACAGCTATACATCAGCTACCTGGAGCAAAACCAGTTCCAGGTACTAGACCTTAAAGGCCGGATAGTTGATCCAACTAAGATCGGCTGGAAGTCGTTCAGGCCAGGCAATTTCCCCTGTACCTTACGCCAGGCTACAGGTTGCGATAATTCACTTGGCATTATTAAACTCGAATTTCATAGCCCTTTTAGTGTGTACCTGCACGATACCCCCTTGGAAAAGCCTTTTCATGCTCAATCAACGCTTCTTTAGCCATGGATGTATAAGAGTGGAGGAAGCTGTGCCCTTTGCGCAACGTTTTCTTATACCTTAAAACAGGTACTGGTACTGTATAAACACTTCGTATAGTTGCGTCAGCAGGTACATCCACAGCCTTATCAATAACGGGAATGCTGTTATAAGTGTCACCAAAGCTGCTATCCATTCTATAAAGCGCGTTACTACCGCAATCTGGATGTGCATGTGATAATAATGATGCGGAAAAGAAAGCTTGTTTGCCATTACGGTGCTATTTAACTGTAAAAAAAAGTTGTAAATACATATGCCTGTCGCAAAGTAATGGTAGTCCGTGCCGCATCAAATGACCCTTATCAACCCTGGTATTGATGCCGGTCATTTGCTGCAAACTCGCTCTGGAATAAATTTGATCTCATCAGATATTGCTGCTATAACCGCTCCCTGGCAGCATTGTTACTTTAACCTACAAAGAAAATAACATGGAAAAGATTTTTGACGGAAAGGTGGCCCTTATAACCGGCGGCAGCTTCGGTATAGGCCGCGCTGCCGCTGTTGCCTTTGCAAAAAAAGGCGCCAGCGTGGTGGTAGCAGACTTAATCGAGGATGGAGAACAAGCAACGCTGAAAGAGATAACGGCTGCAGGGGGTAATGCCATCTTCGTACAATGCGACGTTTCCAAAGCCGCTGATGTTACGGCCATGATAGACAGAACATTCAATACTTATGGCAGGCTGGACTTTGCTTTCAATAATGCGGGCATAGAAGGTATTTCAGCTGCTACCCAGGAATGCACCCGGGAGAACTGGGAAAAAGTTCTTGCCGTAAACCTCACGGGAGTATGGCTTTGTATGAAACATGAACTGCCTCACATGCTGAGGCAGGGAAAAGGCGCAATTGTTAACTGTGCATCAGTAGCCGGCCTTATCGGCTTCCCCAACCTGCCGGCTTATGTGGCCAGTAAACATGCAGTGATAGGGCTTACAAAAACTGCTGCCCTGGAGAATGCCCAATCCGGCATACGAATAAACACCGTATGCCCGGGAGTTATAAGAACTGCTATGATAGACAGGATTACCGGGAAAGACAAGGCGGTGGAACAACGTTTCACGGATATGGAACCAATGGGGCGGTTTGGAGAACCGGAAGAGGTAGCGGAAGCAGTTGTTTGGCTATGCTCCGATGCGGCCTCATTTATAACAGGCCATGCCTTAACAGTAGATGGAGGATGGCTGGCATCCTGACCGTTTATTGAGCACGGTTAAAACCGTTAATTTAAACTGATGTATCATGTCAATAAACCTTATGTTTCCAAATGAATCAGGCGTTATGCAGCAAAAAGCCGCACAACCGCCTTATGTAACTATCATAGTAGCGCTGTATAAAAAGGAACAACCGGACAAAAAGACCGCGCTGCTGCTCGCAGGAAAAGCCATTGGAAAAGCAGGTGACTTTCTCCATAATATGCATCCACAACAGGCAGCTTCTTTACTGGCTTCCCTGCAGGCCCTGCTGGACAGCTTTACCCGGGATTACGACCCTACAGTGGAAGGGATTGGATTGTATGTATCTCCCGGTTACAGCAAGCTGGTAAAATTTCCTTTTCCCGTGCAGGAAAAGGTGCACATCGGGGATGCCTTTGCCATCCGCGAGCTGCTGTACCTGGAACATTATGCTATTGGCTACTTCGTACTGCAGGTGAATGAAAAAACAGTACAGTGTTACAAAGGCCGGCTGAATACCCTGCAGGAAATAAAAGACGGCATATTTCCACGGCATTTCTATGATAATTACGAGTACAGCAGGCCGGCAAAGGTTAGTTCCTATGGCGGACAGGCAGGTGTAAAAGGCTTTGAAAGGGATAAATCCATAACAATGGCAAACCGCCTGAAGAGTTTCTACCGGGAAACAGACCGGCTGCTCACCAATTACCTGGGAGAGCTGCCACTGGTAATAGCAGGCCCCAAAAAAGACATCTCTCTGCTGCAGGAAGTAAGCCGCCATCAAAAGAATATTATAGCTACTGTTAGCGGCAATTACGCCAACGGTACAATAAAAGCGCTTGAAGAGCGGGCGTGGCCCGCAGTAAAATCATGGATAAACGAAAAAGACCATTCTGTTATGTTGCAGTTGATACGGGAAGAGCGGCAGCAACATGCTGTAAATGGGATCAGGAACGTGTGGGCAGCTCTAAAGGATGGCCGGGGCCGGCAGGTGATAGTTGAAAAAGATTATACCTGCCCCGCTTTTCTTAACAATAAAACCGGTAAACTTTACCTTAAAGCCCCCAGGACAGCGCACCAAATAATAATGGATGCCGTTGACGAGGTGTTAAGACTAGCGGTAGAAAAAGGGAGTGACGTGCTGTTTGTTAAAAACGGTGTATTGCAGGATCATGAGCATATTGCTCTCATCACAAGATATTGACGCTTTCTAGCTTCTGGGGGCGCTTTGCGTAAAGCGCGTTATTTTGTTTATATTCTGTATTTTCTTTACCTTCAAATTCACATGCAGGAAGCTTTCCTCTTAACCGGTACGCCAGCTCCTTTACCTATTTTCAGGAACTATTTACTTTCCCATTTATCTGTTTCTATTCAGAGGCAGTCAGCCAGGCATTGCTAGATCCCCAGGCCATACACCAATAAATGATCGGAGTCCGGCATCCTCATTTAACCACCCCAAAACATACCACATGACACCAATGGTACACTCCACCAATTTTATGCAGCAGGCAGCGCTGTTACGCAGTAAGTTCCGCTACATTTTATGGGCCTTGTCCTTTATCCTCACTGTTACAAATGCCCGTGCGCAGATATTTCTGTTTAGAACGTATGTAGTAAATACACCCGGAGATGCCGGTGATCCCAATGCCGGTAAAATCGGCAATGACGGCAGGTGCGACGTTAACCTTCGTGTACCGGGTGATCAGTGTACTTTCCGGGCAGCCCTTGAGAACGTCAATCTTAACGGCTATGTAACCCATGTAACGATCAAATTTGCCATCCCCGATGTTGGCGGTACAGGCAATATAGTTATCCCGGTAGGCAGTACGGGATTGGGGCCGTTACCTCCCATCCTCTATCCTGTGAGTATTGATGGTCTTAATGACCTCGGACCAGGCAACCGCCGCCTGATAGAGCTGGATGGGAGTAAAGCCGGCGCCGGCGCCGTAGGGTTCGATATAAGAACTGAGTCTGACATCCAAAATTTTGTTATTACCCGTTTCTCCTCGCATGGCGTTATGCCTGCCAGTGACGTTGATATCTTTGTTGGGAATAGCTACATTGGTACAGATCAGCAAGGAACCTCCGGCAAGGGGAACGGAGGAGATGGCCTATTTACATACAAAGGGGCTGCTTCTATTGCGAATTGTGTAATCGCTGGTAACAGGGGATATGCTGTCAACGTGGTGGGCGATACGGTTCCAAACACCGGTTTTTACCCCGGCGCCTTTTTAAGTAATAATTTAATTGGGTTGGCGAGCATAGGCGGAAAATTTTTGCCTAACCAGGCAGGTACGGTAATGATTCAAAACGGAGGAGGTGTCCTAAGGAACAATACAATTGTGGGCATTAAGAATGCAGTAGTAGTCATAGGCGCCCTATCCGAAATAAGCGCAACAGATAACATTATTGGCCTGGAAAATGTGGGGCCGGGGTTTAATTACGGGCTTCTTATCCAGAATGGAAAAATCGGCGATATTGAAGGAAATGCACTTGCAAATATTGGATCTGTGGGGATAGATATGGTTATTAGATCGCGGGGCACTTATAACGTTAACAGAAATAAAGTAACCGGCAAAATGAAGACCGGCATCAGGTTCAGGTTTCCGGCAGGACTCCCAACAGTACAGGTAAACTTCAGAAATAACCGGTGCACAGGCAATGATATAGGACTGCAGATTATTGAATCACGGAACAGCATAATTTCCTGGAATATTGCAAGCGACACTGCCATGAACTGCCAAACCGGTGCCGACATCATGTTTGGCTCGAGGGGCGACAAACGCCTGGACAGTAATTACTGGGCGGGAAATGCCGGCATAGGATTTAAATACCGTTCGGATTTTGCAGCCCCTGTTACTATTAATGGCGATGCCTATGTGAACAATGGCGCCGAAGGCTTTTCAGGCGAGCTGGGGGCCCGCGCCCGGCAGATGCTGACATTCGATGTCCTGAAGATAATTGCCCGGGAAAATGGTAAAGATGGTTTTAATCTAAAACTGAGCGCTCCCAGTGACGCAAGGGCGATCGTTTACTTTGGTAATGGCAGCGACCTTTCAATGAATCAAGGCGCGGGCCTCCGCCTGCTAGGCGAAAAGCGCAGCCTCCAGGTATTTAAGGTTGCAATAGAGAACCTGAATATTTATGGCAACAGAGACACCGGCGCCGCCGTTTATCTAAAGAATGTGCAGGTAGGTTACCGGGATTCACAGACCCATGCACATGGCTTTTTTCATAATACCCTTATCAGGAATATTGGCACCGCCCTTGTGCTCGACAGCAGCTCGGCCGCAGAAATTGACAGTAACCGGATTATTGGCAATACAGGGGCTATCCTGCTTAAAGACAGCTCCAGGGCTTCCATTACCCATAATGCCATTAATGGCAACAAGAAGGGCGTATTACTGGGTACCAAAATGTCCGGTACATTAATAAGCGGGAATGCAATTTTCGTTAACCAGGGGCCGGGCATTGACCTGGGCAATAACGGCATAACCCGTAATGATACGGGCGATGCAGATGAAGGGGCTAACCACCTACAGAATTTCCCTGTGCTCACGGCAATAAGCAGAGATGGGGGAAACACCATCATACGGGGCACACTTAACAGCACCGCTAACACGCCTTTTATCCTCGAATTCTTTTCTAATACCGAATGCGATCCAACCGGTTTTGGCGAAGGACAGACTTTCCTGGGCCGCTACGCGGTAGCTACGAATGCTGCCGGCAATGCCACATTTTCTGCTACATTACCCGGGGTAGTCATTCCCTATGGCAAGGTGGTTACCGCAACAGCCACCGATACAGCTAATAATACAAGCGAATTCAGCGCCTGCCTGCCTAACGATAGCGCGCAGCAGGCAAACCTTGTATTCAATGCTGCGTCAAACGGCACCCGGCTAAGCACGGTCACAGCCCCTTCTGCCAAAGGCGCCACAGCAATGTCGGCAGAAGAAATTGCGGCAATCAGGCTGCTCGGCAACTTCCCTAATCCATTCAGCGATGCCACTAATATAATGTTCGAGTTGCCCGGGCAATATAAAGTCGGGGTAACGGTATTGGATCAACAGGGAAGAACAGTGGCCTTGCTGCAGAACGCTGTGCTGCCTGCAGGCAGGTATACCATTAACTGGCAGGCGCCCCATCTTCCCGCCGGCATGTATATACTCCGGCTTGATGTGAATAACATTCACAAGACATTCAAAATGATACATACATCAAAATGATAACATCGTCCGGCCGCAAAAAGGGCAGCGCAATACTGCCCTTTTGCCGGTAATTGCTCACCTGTTTAAACTTTTTTTATGAAGCATCCACTATTTAGGCTCAACATCCTTCTCACCGGCAGTACGCTTATGCTGTTGCTTACTACCTGCAGAAAAACTGATCACTGGCCACATTATCACTGCGCAGACACCACCTGTAGCGCGCAGCTCATGCAGGTGGTAGGCAGGGATCTTCATTTCGCAGACACCATCTACCCCAAACATTATAAGTTCTACAAAACGTATGGAGCCGATGGCCGTGTTAATTATATAGACGCCTATATTGGCCGCAACTATGAAACCAAGCGCCATTGGGAGGGTACGGTACACTATACAGCCAACAGCGTATGCCTGCTTAATAAAAAAAATGATACGCTGATGGTAGCCAACCTGAATGAAAAAGGACAACCAACAATGGTATGGCTGCTTGAAGGAGGATGGAGCACAACAAGGCCCCCTTACTACACTGAGTATAACTATTATGAAAATGGCTGGTTTGCCGGGAACAGTTCCATAATTTATGGATATGACCAGTATGGCAACGTCACGAGTATTAGGACAAACATACCCGATGATCCTGAACCTCAGAGTATAGACTATACCTATGACTACAGCAAGCCCATAAAAGGCGGTTTTTATGAGCAGGGCGTTCCGGCGGGCATGGGCGAAGACCTGCTGGGGTTCCTTGACCTTATAAACACACAACCGCATCATTTGCTCAAAAGGACCTCATCAGATTTTTATGGCGCCAGTGGTTCGTGGAAATATGAAAACCAGGTAATAAACCAGGATAGCTATCTCGTGTACTATGAAGCCGACATTTATGGCCTTAAACAGTTTGGCGTTAAGGTAAATATCGACTGGAATTGCTGCAGGGGCCGCATTACAGATACCGGGCATGGACATATTAAGAATTAAAGCAACAGCAGGCCAGATGACCTTCATCCTGCTAATCAATAAAGTTTAATACCAGATTTAGCAGACCGGCGGCAAACCAGTTTGATCAATGTCAGTTGAAAGTAACAATAGCAAACCTCCTTTCCCACATGAAAAAATGGGCACTGCATATTTGGGATGGGAGCAAAAACCATTGCAGTGGCTTTTTTCTTTGCCTCCCTGGGAGCTACGGTGGGACCCGCCGTAATTTTACCCTGCCTGTTGGCTTTGTCTTATACCGACGATGGCTCGTGCAAAAAACCATTGTTTGAGCCATTCCGCGGTTATAATATAAGCCACCAGGAGAAATGCAATAGCTATCACCTGCCTGGCATGTGCTACGGAGAATCCCAGGACGCCTGCAAAGGGCGACAACGGCAGGAATATTGCAGCTAAAAAAGCGATACCGCTTGTTATGACCAGTAGCTTTCCCGGCCTGCTTTTTATAAAGAATTTACGCGTGCGAACAACAAAAACTATCAGGATCTCCGTAATAACAGATTCCAGGAACCATCCTGTCTGAAAGGGGGATTCGGATAGCCGGTAATGGAAATAGAGTACATAAAAGGTAGCGAGATCAAAGAGAGAGCTATGCAACCCATAGGTGATCATAAAATTTCTGATCAGTTTAAGGTTCCATTGCCCCGGCATGGTCAGCTGATCATCATCTACACGGTCGGAAGCAATGGTGAGGAATGGAAAGTCAGTAATGAGGTTAGTTAGCAATATCTGCTTGGGCAACATGGGCAAAAATGGCAGAAAGAGCGAAGCACAGGCCACACTGAGCATATTTCCGAAAGTAGCCCCTGTAGTGATAAAGATATATTTCATAGAGTTGGCAAATGATTTCCTGCCCTCGTACACACCGTCTGCCAGCACAGCCAGATCTTTTTCCAGGAATACAAAATCAGCAGCTTCTTTTGCCACATCAACCGCGTTGCTGGTGGATATTCCAATATCAGCGGCGTTAATGGCTGCCACATCGTTAATACCATCCCCAAGGTATGCTACTGTGAAATGCGACTTTTGTAACGATTTAATAATGCGTTCTTTCTGGTGAGGCTCAATTTCGGAAAAAACATCGGCCTGCTTTGCCCTGATCACTAAAGCTTCGGGGGATAATTTATTCATTTCTTCTCCCGTGAGGATCACAGGGCTTTTCATTCCAATTCCCTGCGCAGCATGAAGTGCTGCATAACGGTTATCACCCGTAATGATCTTTACATTGATATGCAGCTTCTCCAGCTTGTCAATAGAGGCCGCCACGCTTTCCTTCAATGGATCTTCGAGCAGGATATAACCGATAAAAGTCATTTGCTGCTCATCATGCCGGCTTATTTTCTCATTTTCCAGCAGTTTAATGGCCAGTCCCAATACCCTGTAACCGCTTTGGCTGTAGGCAATGAACCGCTCGTTTATTTCCCTGGCGGTTTCGTTGCTGACAGGCACAATGTCCCCATTTTTCAGCTGAACGTAGCTGCAAACTTCCAATACATTCCTAAATGCTCCCTTGGTAATGAAAATACGTTGCCGTTCATTGCGGACGGCAACGCTCAGCCGTTTACGAATGAAATCGTAAGGTACTTCGTTAATCTTTTCATAACCGTTTAAAGCGATATTAAGGGCGCCTATTGCCTTGTCAACCGGGTTGGGAAACCCATCCTGAAAAAAGGCATTTAACCAGGCGTACCGGCGCACGCTGCTGCTGCTGATACCATAAACATCTACGATGTCCTTCACCGTAACATTTCCCTCTGTAATGGTACCCGTTTTGTCAGTGCACAAAACGTTCATCTCCCCGAAATTAAAAATGGAAGAGAGCTTTTTTACAATTACTTTTTTCTTCATCATACGGCGCGCCCCTGCAGACATAGCAAACGTCATAATAGCCGGCAGCAGCTCGGGTGCCATGCCTATCGCAAGCGCAAGAGAGAACAACACCGCATCAAACAGGGGTTTCCTGAAATACAGATTTGCCAACAGGATTACCAGGGCAAGGATAATAGTGATTCTCAGCAGAAAGAACCCAAATTGCCTGATACCTTTCTCAAAGGCGGTTTCCGGTGTTTGAGTGAGGCTGTGCGCCATCTGGCCAAACAGCGTTTTACTACCGGTTTGCACCACCAGGGCCTTGGCCGTTCCACTTATAACGTTGGTTCCCTGCCATAAGCAATTGTATTTTTGGGCCAATGGAAGCACATCCGTAACTTCGCCGGCCCGCTTTTCAACCGGGTACGACTCCCCGGTTAATGTGCTCTCGTTAACATGCAGTTCATTGCTCTCAACTATCCGGCAATCCGCCGGAATAATATCCCCGGCAATCAATGTCAATACATCGCCAATAACAATCCCGGAAGTTTCCACCGCCACTATTTTGCTGTTGCGCAGCACTGTATGCTTCGTCTCGATCATCTTCTTCAATTGATCAAAAGCACGCCCGGCATTTACCTCCTGCCAGAAACCGAGCAAGCCGGTGATAAACAGTATAAATAAAATGATATATGCATCTGAAGATTCTCTCAGGAAAGCAGATAGTACAACGGCCACAACGAGGAGCAACACCAGGGGATTAAAAAACTGGCGCAAAAGCAGCTTTAGCTCCTTTTTGAACCGGCTTTCGGTCCTGGATATTTTATGCTGCTGCCTTAATCTTTCGGCTGCTTCCTCCGCGGTTAATCCTTTTTCCGAACACTTAAGCCGGACATACAATTGTGCAACGGGCGCTGCGGAAAAATACCCGCCTTCTGCTTCTGTTAACATAAGCCAGACAGAAATTGATTTATTATTAAACTTCCTTCATCTAAATTATTTTCTGCCGGGCATATAAAATATGAGCCAAGTCACCAGTTGCAGTGACGGCCGTCAATCCTGGGATAAAACAAAAAACTTGCATGGGAAATTCGGGGTGAGCTGTTGTTTTACAACAGTGCATATAATAAACGGCTTCAATAAAGCATACTTGAGAGTTTCTTTTCATCGAGGATAACAACCGCCCCGCTTTTTACATCTATTAATCCTTCCTCCCGGAATTGCGCCAATGTGCGTACAACCGACTCCGTTGCCGTGCCGGCAATAGCAGCCAGGTTATCCCGGCTGATATCAATGGTAAAAGTTGATGTACCATGCGGATTGTATTTCTGCTGCAGGCTAACCAGGGCTTCCGCTACTTTTTTACGGAGAGAGTTATAAGCGAGCCCGATCAATTGTTGTTCTTTAATCGTCACATTCCTGGCCAGCAAACGCGCAAGCTGTACTGCCACTTCATTATTGCTGTATAACAGCTCCTCAAAATCCTCCCTCGGCACCACAGCTACCTTGCACTCTTCCATCGCTTCCGCTGTATCTTTGTAAGTCGTGTTCTCCAACAGTGCGGTATAGCCCAAAAAATCACCTTCGTTATATAGCTGGGTTATCAGTTCCTTACCATCTTCATTACGTCTGAAAGCCTTTACCTTTCCCTTCTGTAAATAAAACAACCAGGACGGATGGTTGCCTTCTGAATAAATATATTGCCTCTTCTTATACATATTCATATCCCTTCCTTCTGAAAGCAGCAGCAGCTCCTTACCGGTTACCTGTTGCATTAGCTTGCCCAGGCCATTCAGGTCAGCGGAGAATACCTGGTTTTTCATTTCAGCCTTCTTTAACCGCCTCTCTATAGCCTGCAATATGTCTGTAGCACTAAACGGTTTGGTAATA
>NZ_DASTRI010000076.1:0-33467 GCF_035761305.1 Chitinophaga sp.
GTGGTGTTAGGTTCCCGCATCCTGGGAAAGGGGGCCCTGAAAGGGGGCATGCCCATTTACAAATACATTTTTAACCGGATCCTTACCCTGGCGCAGAACATTCTTATTAACGAGAAGCTGAGTGAGTACCATACCGGGTACCGGGCTTTTTCGCGGCATGTGCTGGAAAGCATCCGTTATATGGATAACAGCGACGATTTTATCTTTGATAACGAAATGCTGTCGCAGATATTTATGAAAGGGTTTGAGATCGGAGAGGTAACCTGCCCCACCAAGTATTTTGAAGATGCATCCAGCATTAACTTCAAACGCAGCAGCATATATGGCTTAGGGGTGCTGCGGGTATCGCTGCAGTATTGCCTGCACCGGTGGGGATGGATGAAAGGGAAAATTTACTAAACAGCTGCAGCCTTGTCCGTTAGCAACCTGCTAAGGGCCGGCGCACAGCTAACAGCTTTATATGGGGTTTCAACATCAGTTTCAATTCGCTAAAAAATACCTGCACTATTATTTTACAGCCGGCAACCGGCACGATGTGCATTCGCCTTTTGTGTACGCCCTGGTAGAGGAGGTGCTGCGCGATAAAAGCACGCCGGCCGCATTTAAGGAGGTAGAGGCCCTGCGCGTCCAATTGCGCCAAAGCAGGGAAACACTTACCGTAACCGACCTGGGCGCCGGTTCCCTCACGGGGGCCGGTAATGTGCGCAAAGTGAGCGATATTGCAAAGTATGCTGCCAAACCGCCTAAGTTCGGGCAGCTGTTTTACCGCCTGGTGCAATACCTGCAGCCACAATACCTGCTGGAGCTGGGCACTTCCCTGGGCCTTTCCACCGCATACATGGCTTTGGCCAAACCAGGCGCGCAGGTAGTTACCATAGAAGGCTGCCCCAATATTGCGGCCCGCGCCCGGCAAAATTTTGAGCAGCTGCATATAAAGAACATTACGCAGCGCACCGGCAATTTTGATGAGGTGCTGCCTGCATTGCTGCGGGAAAAGCCCCGGCTGGACTGGGTGTTTATCGACGGCAACCACCGTAAAGAGCCTACCCTGGCTTATTTTGAGCAATGCCTTACCCAGGCGCACGACCACTCGCTGTTTATTTTTGACGACATACACTGGACACCGGATATGGAAGCCGCCTGGCATACCATTCAGCAGCACCCGCGGGTTACCCTTACCATTGACCTGTTTTTCATTGGCCTGGTGTTTTTTATGCCGGAAATAAAGGTGAAGCAGGAGTTTGTGTTAAAGTACTAATATGAATTACGAATTGAAATGCAGCGGACGGATAAGCAAGTATTAACACTCCAACTAATAGCTTATAGCTGTATCTTTATACTTACTGGTATAGTTACCGGATTGAAATGTAAAACTTCACCGGTACAATAAAAACATCGCATCCATTCGTAATTCGTAATTGAAAATTCGTAATTTAACCTATGCGTTACCTCATACTATTTGCCCTAACGTTCACGAATATATTGTATATGCAGGCTCAGGATAACATGCAGCCGCAGGATATGAGCGCCTATAGCCGCGAGCGCTTTTATAACGGTGGCGACACCCTGCGGTATCGCATGCTTACGCCCCTGCATTACGATACCCATAAAAAATATCCGCTCGTTATTTTCCTGCATGGCTCCGGCGAGCGGGGTACGGATAATGCTGCGCAGCTGCTGCATGGCGGCGACCTTTTCCTGAAAGACTCCATACGCCAGGCATTCCCGGCTTTTGTTGTATTTCCGCAATGCCCGCCCGGCATGACCTGGGCGCCTTTCCGGCTCCGGCGCGACAGCACCGGCAAGGTAACAGGGGCCGAATTTCCCGACGATGTGCCGCAACCTGCGCCCGGCGCGCTGGTAAAAGCGCTGCTCGACAGCCTGCTGGCAACCGGTAAAATAGATGCCAGTCGCGTGTACATTGGCGGCCTATCCTTAGGCGGCATGGGCACCTTTGATATGATAGCGCGCTACCCGGATGTATTTGCCGCTGCCTTTCCCATCTGCGGCGCGGGCAATGTTGCCAGCGCTGCCAGGTACGCCGGTAAAATACCCGTATGGATCTTCCATGGTGGCGCAGACCCGGTGGTGCCGGTGCAGTTTTCCCGCGATTTTTACGCCGCACTGCAACGGCTGCACGGAGAAGTGAAGTACACGGAATACCCGGGTGTTGGCCATAACAGCTGGGACAACGCATTTGCAGAGCCTGAACTCATACCCTGGTTATTCAAACACCACAAGAAATAAAGGAGATTTTTGTAAATTACGGCGAACAACGCTAAATGCTTGATGTAAGATGCCAGGGTGTAAAGCTTTCTGCATTAGCATAAGGCTTTCCACGTTTAGCGTAAAGCATTTTCCATATGAGCCAGGATCAAACTCTTGATGTTCCTCCCAGTTTCTATGAAAAATTCCGCCACCAGTTCTGGTATGGCAAATGGATGTGGGTAGCGGCTGTGGCGCTCTTTGTACTTTCCTTTATTTTATGGCAATGGTTTGGTATGAACATGGTGCAGGTACGCACCGGTAGTACCGATAACCGTAAAGTATTGCTGCCCGATGCTTCTGAGGTAGTAATGGATGCTGCCACCACCCTCCGGTACCACCAGCATTTTACCGAAACAGCCCAGCGGGAAGTATGGCTGCGGGGTGCAGCTGCTTTTTCGGTGGTGCGCAAACCCGAAATCAGCCGGCACCTGAAGCCTTTTGTAGTGCATACTGCTGTGCTGGATATTATTGCCACGGGCACCACTTTTAAAGTAGCGGCCTATAACCACACCATACAGGTTACCCTGGATAAAGGCAGCATTCACGTTCACTTTAAGGATAAAAAGCTGCCGGACCGCCTGCTGCTGCCAGGCGAAACACTGCAGTACAGCAGCAACAGCATGCCGGTAATACAGGCGGCCCGCAAATAAAAAAAATGTCCCGGCTTGCGGCCGGGACTTCCACACTGCACTTTGGATTGATTTGTTAACTATTTGTAATGGCTTTGATGGCCTTTTTAGTTGCGTCTATCGTAAAATCAAGGTCTTCCTGGGTGAGCGCGTTGCTCAGGAACCAGCTTTCAAAAGCAGAAGGCGGCAGGTACACGCCGCGTTCCAGCATGGCATGAAAGAACCTTTTGAACAGCTCATTGCTGGCGCCGGAGGCAGCGCTGAAATCAATAATGGGGTATTCTGCAAAATGTACGCTCATCATGGATCCTACGTGATTAATCTGGTGCACGATACCGGCGCCGCCTAATGCCTCATGCATACCATTTACCAGGTAATCTTTTTTCTCTTCCAGCCGGCTGTAAATAACAGGATGCTCGTTTAGTATCTGCAGCGTGGTATAACCCGCAATCATAGCTATGGGGTTACCACTGAGGGTGCCTGCCTGGTACACTTTGCCGGCAGGGGCAATCTGCTGCATGATTTCACGTCGGCCGGCAAAAGCGCCTACCGGCATACCGCCGCCAATGATTTTGCCAAACGTAACCAGGTCGGCCTTGATATTGAACAGCTCCTGGGCGCCGCCCCTTGCCAGGCGGAAGCCGGTCATTACCTCATCAAATATCAGCAGTATGCCGTTGGCATCGCACAGCTGGCGCAGGCCTTCGAGGAAGCCCGGTTGCGGCAGTATGCAGCCCATGTTACCGGCTACAGGTTCTACAATAATAGCGGCTATCTGCTCAGGGTTGTCGGCTATCAGCTGCTCAACGGCGGGCAGGTTATTGTAGGGCGCTGTTAAAGTGTCCTGTGCTACGGTTTGCGTAACGCCGGGCACTGATTGTATGTCGAGCGTGGCTACACCGCTGCCCGCGCTCACCAGGAATGCATCGGCATGGCCGTGATAATTGCCTTCGAACTTAATGAATTTGTTACGCCCGGTATAGCCGCGCGCCAGCCGCAGGGCCGACATACACGCTTCTGTACCGGAATTCACCATCCGCACCTGGTCTATATTGGGCACCATTTTCACGATCAGCTCCGCCACCTTTATTTCCAGCTCTGTGGGCGCGCCAAATGAAGTGGAGTAAGCGGCGTATTCCTGTATGGCCTTTATCACCGGTTCATAGGCATGGCCCAGGATCATGGGCCCCCAGGAGTTAATATAGTCTATGTACCGCACATCATCTACATCATACATGTAAGCGCCTTTGGCGTGTTTCATAAATACGGGCGTACCGCCTACGCTTTTGAAAGCACGCACCGGCGAGTTTACCCCGCCGGGGATGAGCTCCTGCGCCTTTTCAAATAACAGTTTGCTTTGAAAATACATGAGTTTAGGTTTAGTGAAGCAATCTTACGGCATCTTTTGCAAAATAGGTAGCAATGAGGTCGGCGCCGGCGCGTTTAATGCTGGTAAGCACTTCCAGGATGGCTTTTTCCTCATTGAGCCAGCCCATTTTTGCGGCGGCCTTTATCATGGCATACTCACCGCTTACATGATAGGTGCTAACCGGCAGGTTTACACGGTCTTTAATAATGCGTATAATATCCAGGTAGGCCAGGGCCGGTTTTACCATTACAATATCCGCGCCTTCTTCCACATCCATCAGTGTTTCCTTTATGGCTTCCGCGCTATTGGCGTAATCCATCTGGTAGGTTTTTTTGTCGCCGAAGCCGGGGGCAGAGTCCAGCGCATCACGGAAGGGGCCGTAAAAGCAGGAGGCATATTTGGCGCTGTAGGCCATAATGCCCACCTTGTCAAAATTGTTTTCTTCCAGTATGTTGCGGATGGCCAGTATGCGGCCGTCCATCATATCGCTGGGCGCAACAATATCGGCGCCGGCCTGTGCGTGGCTCAGGCTCATTTTGGCCAGCACCTGTACGGTAGCATCGTTCAGGATTTCCTGGTCTTTTACAATACCATCGTGCCCGAAGGAGGAGTATGGGTCCAGCGCTACATCGGTCATTACCACCATTTCAGGAATGGCGTTCTTAATGCTTTTAATGGCGCGCTGCATCAGCCCGTTCGGGTTTATTGCTTCGGTGCCTAAATTATCTTTCAGCTCATCTGCACACTTAATGAACAGCAATACGCTTTTAATGCCCATGCTCCACAGCTCTTTGGCCTCTTTTACAGTATTATCCAGCGAGTAGCGGAAATAGCCGGGCATGGAGCTGATCTCTTCCTTCACATTTTCCCCTTCGGTAATAAACAGCGGTGCAATAAAATCGCTTGGCGTTAATATTGTTTCCGCTACCATGGCGCGTATGGCCGGGGAGGTTCTCAGTATTCTGTTTCTGCGTATCATAAGCAAATAATTAAAATATTAAATCTAAAATGTAAAATGACGAATGTAAAAGTGGCCTGCCTTTTACATTTTACATTCAACATTTTACATTCTTTCACCCGGCCCAATCCCGTGGTTTTAAATATTCCAGCAGCTCGGCTTCCTTGCTGCCGGGTTCCGGCTGGTAGTTGTACTCCCACCGGGCCCTGGGCGGAAGGCTCATTAAAATAGACTCTATACGCCCGTTGGTTTTCAGGCCAAACAGGGTACCGCGGTCATGGACCAGGTTAAACTCTACATAACGGCCACGCCTGTACTCCTGCCAGTCTTTATGCGCACCGGTAAAAGGTATATCCTTTGTTTTGTGCACAATGGGCAGGTAGGCATCCAGGAAGGCTTTGCCGTTGGCCTGTGAAAACTGCAGCAGCTGTTCGGCGCTGCGTGCAGCATCCGGCCGCAGGTAATCGTAAAAAATGCCGCCTATGCCGCGTGCTTCGTTGTTGCGGTGTTTATTGATAAAGTATTCGTCGCAATGTTTTTTATACAGCGGGTACAGCTCTTCCCCAAAGGGATCGCAGGCGGCTTTAAAGGTGCGGTGAAAATGCCGGCCGTCTTCCTCAAACAGGTAGTAGGGGGTAAGATCGGCCCCGCCGCCAAACCAGCTGTCTTTCAGTGCGCCGTTTTTATCATACAGCTCAAAGTAGCGGAAGTTGGCGTGTACGGTTGGTACAAAAGGGTTCAGCGGGTGTATGACCAGCGAAATGCCGCAGGCCATAAACTGGCTGTCCTGTACGCCAAACTGCTGCGCCATTACTTCCGGTAAAGCGCCGTGCACCACAGAGGTATTTACGCCGCCTTTTTCAAACACAGCACCGTCTGCAATTACGCGCGTTTTACCGCCGCCGCCGCCAGGCCGCTCCCAGCGGTCTTCGCGGAAAACGGCCTTACCATCTATATTCTCCAGCGCCGTACATATTTCATCCTGCAGGCTGTGTATGAATGATATGAATGGTTCTTTTACGCTCATTGTTAATTAACAATTAATGATGAATAATGAATAATAGTTGCAGTGTGCACCATATTCGGTCTTCATCTTTTCAATTAATAATGCCTAATGAATAGTGAAAATTAATAATTAACAATTAACATCTGGTCTTCATCCTCCACCCTCAATTAATTATTAATTTTTAATTATTAATTATTCTTCACGGCGTCTATAAAGGCGCGGGCATGGTCTACCGGTACATTGGGCAAAATGCCGTGGCCCAGGTTGGCAATATGCCGCTGGGGGCCAAACGCCTTTAACATGGCTTTTACAGCCTTTTCAATTTCCGGTACAGGCCCCAGCAGCTTTGCCGGGTCAAAGTTACCCTGCAAGGTTACATTATTGCCTGCAAAAGCGCGTGCCCGCTGCGGTTGTATGCACCAGTCAATACCTAACCCGTGCGCGCCGGTGGCGGCCATTTCTTCCAGCGCAAACCAGGCGCCTTTGGCAAACATGATCACGGGGCATACCTCTTTCAGCGCCGCTACGATCTGCCGCATATATTGCAGTGAAAAGGTTTCAAAATCTTCCGGGCTTAACAGGCCGCCCCAGGAGTCAAACAGCTGCACGCAATCTGCGCCGGCAGCTACCTGCTCTTTCAGGTAAGCAATGGTGGTATCAGTGAGCATTTGCAGCAGCTGATGTGCTACCTGCGGCTGCTGGTAGCAGAAACCTTTGGCTTCATCAAATGTTTTGGAACCTTTGCCCTGCACCATGTAGCACAGCAATGTCCACGGTGCGCCGGCAAAGCCTATCAGCGGCACGCGGCCGGCCAGGGTTTGCCGGGTAAGGCGCAGCGCGTCAAACACATAATGCAGGCGGTCCTTTACATCCGGTACGCATATACGTTTAAGATCGGCAGCGCTTTTGATGGGCGCGGGTAATAAAGGCCCCATTTTTTCAACCAGCTGCACTTCCATGCCCATTGCCTGCGGTACCACCAGTATATCGGAGAAAATGATGGCGGCATCCACGCCTACCTGCTCTACCGGCATTACCGTAATTTCGGTGGCCAGCTCCGGGGTTTCACAGCGTTCAAAAAATGAATATTTATCACGCAGCTTAATATAGTCCGGCAGGTAACGGCCTGCCTGGCGCATCATCCATACCGGTGTACGTGCTGTTGTTTCTCCGCGTAAAGCTCTTAGCAAAAGATCATTCTTCAAATCGCTCATTCGTTGCAGTTAAAGGTTGTTAAAATATTCCCGGGTGGTGGTTAGCAGGCCCAGGGTGCTGGCTTGTTCACCCACAATAATTTTGTTACTGGTAGCTGCCTGCAGGGCTTTGCCGGTGGTATGGCCTATGGCAAAGCAAACAGCGCCGGCAGGCAGTGTATTTACGGAAAAAAAGCTGTGCACTGCGCTGGGACTAAAGAAAAGCACGCCGGCATAGCCAGTGGTGTTTAGCTTTGCAGGCGCAGCTGCATTTTCGTATACCACTATTTCGTGCACGGCAATGTGGTGCTGCTGCAAAATATCCGGCAGCTCATTGCGCCGTTGGCGGCCGCAAATAAAATACACTTCCTGTATGTTTGGCATGGCGGCTATGGCATGGGCCAGCGCTGTTGCATTGGCGGCCGTAGCTTTTACCCGGCATTGCGGCATATGCTGCTGCACTGCCTGCAGCGTGCCTGCTTCCAGGCAGCATATATCCCACTCAGGCATGCGGCTATCGGGGCGGTGCAGGTAATGGTTACACAGGCACTCCACGGCATGGGCGCTGGTAAATACCACGGTTACCTGCTGTGACAGCAGCGGCTGTACAACGGCCCACACGTTTTCCGTTACAACGGGATGTATTGTTGTAAACGACTGCACGGTTACATCCAGCCCATATGCGGCTGCCGTTTCCAGCAGGCTGTCACGCAAAGGCCTGGTGCATAATATGCGCGTACGTTTATTTTGTTGCATTTTTTATGGCTGCTACTATCTCATGGCCACCCCGGGCCAGTATGTCGTTACCGGCGGTTTTTCCCAGGTCTGCTGCCTGCTGTACCGGTACCTGCCGGGTGGTTTCCAGGAAAGTTTGCCCGTCCAGGCTGCTCAGCTCTGCGGCAAAATGCAGGGTATCGCCTTCAATATGCGCATAGGCGCTGATAGGGGTGGTACAGCCGCCCATCAGCGTGCGCAGGAAATCCCTTTCTACCTGTGTGCACAGCGCGGTGGCAGCATGGTGCAATGGTGCGCAGGCTTCGCGGCAAAAGACGTCATCTTCCCGGCATACGGCCACTACTGCCCCTTGCGCAGGAGCGGGCAGCATCCAGTCCAGCTCCAGGGAGTGCTCGGGGCGCAGGTGAATCCGTTCCAGGCCGGCGGCGGCAAAAATAGCAGCATCCCAGTTTTCATCGGTCAGCTTTTTCAGCCGGGTATTCACGTTGCCTCTTAAATTATGTATGTGGTGCTGCGGAAAACGGCGTTGCCACTGGGCCTTACGCCGCAGGCTGCTGGTGGCGATATTGGCGATATAGCCGGCCTGCTGTAAAAAGGCAGTGTCGTGCTTGTACACCAACAGGTCTTTTACCGGGCCTCTTTCCAGCACGGCTGCGGGTACTATATTTTCCGGTAACTGGGTAGGAACGTCTTTGAGCGAGTGCACTGCAATATCAATACGGTTATTCAGCAGGGCAATATCCAGGGTTTTGGTAAAAATGCCCTGTACGCCTATTTCATACAGCGGGGTAACCAGGTCTATATCTCCTTCGCTTTTAATGGGCACCAGCGTGGCAGTGTGGCCTTGTGCAGTTAGCAGGTCCTTTACCAGGTTAGCCTGCCACAAGGCCAGCTGGCTTTCCCGGGTGCCTATCCGTATTTCTTTTTGCATGAATTGTATTAATCCTGGTTTATGCCAGTGTCAAAAATGTCGTTGATCATAGCAATGTACTGATCGCCTTTTTCGGTTTCCTTGCGCACCTTGCCTGCCATGAGGTTGATCATTTTTTGTATGATGCGGGAAGATACTTCCTCCATATCTTCCAGGTCGTAGCGGGCGCCGTTCTTTTGCTGCTGTATTTCGCGGGTGTGTATTTCCTGCAGCTTATCTTTTACTGCTTTCAGCACTACGGCATGCTTACGCATTTTATACCAGTACAGGAACTCCGCCATATGCTCGTCAATGATCTCCTGTGCGCGGGGCACTTCTTTCATGCGCATTTGCAGGGTTTCGTCCTGTATCCTGGAAAGCTCGTCTACATTCACCAGCTCTACTCCCGGCAGCTTGCCTACGGCAGGTTCCACGTTAAAGGGAATGGAAAGGTCAATCACCAGTTTGGGCGATGCGCCTTTAAAATGAGCGGCCAGCACAGTTGGCTGCGGCGCGTTGGAGGCCACCAGCACTACATCGGCCTGCTGCAGCACCGCCGCCATTTCTTCATAGGGCGCAAACTTTAAGCCGTGTACACAGGCAAAATCCGCGGCTACAGAAGCGGTGCGGTTAATGAGGGTAATGTCCTGCGCGCCCAGGTAGCTGATCATGTTCTTGCAGGTGTTGCGGCCTATTTTGCCCACGCCTACGAGCACAATCTTTTTATTTTTTATGTCAGGCATCTTTTTTTCCAGCAGGCGTATGGTGGCAAAAGCCACCGATACAGTGCCGGCGCTAAGGCCTGTTTCGTTCTTAATTAATTTAGATACCTGCAGCACGCTGTTCACCAGCCTTTCGGAAAAGCCGCCCAAGCAGCCGTTGGTTTTGGCAAAGCGGGATGCGTTACGTATTTGCCCTACAATTTCGTAATCGCCCAGTATTTGTGAATCGAGTCCGGTGCTTACATGGTACAGGTGCTTTACGGCATCTTCACCGGAGCGTACATATGCCAGCTGCGCAAACAGGTTGCAATCGCCGTTGGTTTCCTTGCACAATACTTCCATCAGCTGCTGTGCGCTGGGTGCAAAACCGTATATTTCTGTTCTGTTACAGGTAGAAAGTACAAAGAGGTCGTCCAGTTGCGCAGCTTTTGCGTGCTCCAGGATGGTGAGATATTGTGCCTGACTGATGGCAAATAATCCCCTGATAGCAGCATCTGTTTTTTTGTAGTTGATCCCAACACTGTGAAAGTTGGCAATATCCTTTGTGTACGCAACCTGCATTTTAGTATATAAGCTTCCGGCTGCAAAAATACTCGCATGTGCAGCAACAAAAGGCATTTAGCTGTCATTAGTGTGTCATTTCTACTCATGGTAGTAAGGTGTATAAAAAAATGATTTTTATCAGCTTTGCGGCAATGGTATTCTAACAATTGTATGACATTTCATTGCTTGTTCACAAATCAGAACCGTTACTTTTGCAACAATTTCTGATAAATGGAAGCAAGATCTGATGTAGGCGTAGTGCTGATGAACCTGGGATCGCCCGACTCCACTGCGGTTCCGGATGTACAGCGTTACCTCAATGAATTTCTGATGGATAAACGGGTAATTGATTATCCTTACCTGTTACGTTGGTTATTGGTTACCCGCATCATTGTGCCGCGCCGCGCGCCCCAATCCGCGGAAGCTTACCGTTCTATCTGGTGGGAAGACGGTTCTCCTTTAATCGTGTTAACCCAGCAGCTGCAAAAGGCCGTGCAGCATGATCTGCAGATGCCCGTTGAAATAGCGATGCGTTATGGCAACCCTTCACCTGAAGCTGCATATAATAAACTATTGCAGGAGAACCCGCAGCTGAAAGAGGTGGTGCTGCTGCCGCTATACCCGCACTATGCCATGTCGTCATACGAAACAGCAGCGGAATACGCCAAAGAAATATACAGGAAGAAAAAATACCCGTTTAAGCTTACGGTAATACCACCTTACTATAACGAGCCTGATTACATCAATGCTGTAGCGGAAAGCATGCGTCCTTATTTGCAGCAGGATTATGACCATGTGCTGTTCAGCTATCATGGCGTGCCTGTACGGCATATACGAAAGGGAGATGTAACCGGTAAGCACTGCCTGCAGATGAATGACTGCTGCCATGTAAAATCTGCCGCGCATGAATACTGCTACCGGCACCAGGTAATTAATACTTCAGAGCTGGTGGCGGCCAGGCTGGGATTGCCGGCTGATAAGTGGAGCGTATCTTTCCAGTCAAGGCTGGGGCGCGAGCAGTGGCTGCAGCCTTACACGGCTGCGCGTTTGCAGGAGCTGCCCGGGGAAGGCAAAAAGAAGCTGCTGGTAGCATGTCCCGCTTTTGTGTCGGACTGCCTGGAAACGCTGGAGGAGATTGCCGTTGAAGGCAGGCATACCTTTATCAACAACGGCGGCGACAGCTTTACCATGATCCCCTGCCTGAACATACATCCCCTGTGGGTGCAGGCCATAGTGAAGTGGTGCGGCGGGTTAGCCAACAGCTAAAAACACCTTCCTCATGAATAACACTATTCTTATTGCGGGCGCCGGTTTAACCGGCTTAACCATTGCTTATGAGCTGCAGCGGCGCAACCTGCCTTACCTGCTGCTGGAAGCCGGCAATGCCCCCGGCGGTGTGTTCCGCACCCTCCGGCAGGATGGTTTTACACTGGATGCCGGCCCTAATTCCATTGGCGCTACAGCGGCCACGATGGACTTTATCAGGGAAACAGGGCTGGAGCAGGAAGTAATGGAAGCAGCGGCAGTAAGCAAAAACCGGTTCCTGGTAAAGGATGGTCACCTGCATCCTGTATCGCCGCACCCCGTAAAAATATTATCCTCCAAATACATCAGCGGCAGCGCCAAGTGGCGTTTGTTCACCGAACGTTTCCGCAGGCCGCAGCCCGCTGCAGCAGAGGAAAGCGTGGCCAGCTTTGTACAGCGCCGTTTTAACAAAGAGATCTGCGACCTTTTGTTTGATCCCATCCTGTCCGGCATTTACGCCGGCGATCCTGCCCGTTTATCTATACAGGAAGTTTTACCCTTTTTGCCAAAGTGGGAGCAGGAGTACGGCAGCGTAACAAAGGGGCTGTTTAAAAACAAAGGGCTGATGGGCGGCCGCAAAATAATAGCTTTCAAAGGCGGTAATGAAACGCTGGTAAAGCGCCTGGAACAGTTGCTTACAACATCAGTGCAGTATAACAGCCGTATAACCGGTATTACGCCGGCAACCGGCGGTTATGCCGTACAGTATAACGCCAACGGGCAAACGGTAACTATTGAGGCAGGCCGTGTGATATTTGCCACGCCTGCCTATGCGGCCGCTGCTGCCATACAGGGCCTGGATGCTGCTGCTGCACAGCTGTTACAGCAGTTGTATTACCCGCGTATGGGTGTACTGCATGTTGGTTTTGAGCGCAGCGCTGTACAGCAGCTGCCGGCGGGCTTTGGATTTTTGGTGCCGCAGGCCGCGCGCCTGCATTTCCTGGGAGCGATTTGTAATTCGGAAATATTTCCTTCCCGTGCACCGGGGGATAAAGTATTGCTTACGGTTTTTACCGGCGGTGTGCAGCAGGAACATTTTTTTGACGAGATGAGCGATGCTGTGCTACAGCAAAAGATAATTGACGAGCTAACGGCTTTGCTGCACATAACCCAACCCCCGGTGCTGCAGCGCTTCAGCCGCTGGGAAAAAGCTATTCCGCAGCTGAACACCGGCCACCGGCAGCTGCGCGCGGCGGTGCAGGCTTTTGAGCAGCACTACCCCGGTATACATATCAGCGGCAATTACATCAGCGGCGTGGCCGTACCGGTTATTATCCAGCAGGCGCAGGTGCTGGCGGAAAAGCTGGCCCGGTAATAACATCAGGCGCAGGCGCTGCAGCAGGTTTTGCATGCAATCAGCCTCCATGCTGCGCGTTGTGTACCGGTTGTATACGGCGCGATGGCGGCCGTAAGAACCAGGAGGCTATATTAAGCGCCAGAAATGCCGTTGGCCATATCCATTTGCTGAAGTTATCGCCGGCAGCCAGGTGAGAGCATAATGCCCCGGAAAATAAAAAGAAGATGCCTGCATACGCCCATTCTTTCAGCAGCAGCAGCCGCGGCGCCACCAGCGCAATAGCCCCAAGCAGCTTCCATGTTCCCAGGATCAGCAGCAGGTATACCGGGTAGCCCAGGTGCGTTACCACATCCCGTACCAACGGTATCTGCCGCAGGTCCCAGGTGGCGCCGTAGGCCAGCTCAAAAGCAAGTAAACCGGTAACCAGCCAGTAGGCAACGGCGCGTGACCGGTTGCCGACTGTAGTGTTTGTGGGAATATTGCTCATGGTATTAAAAGTTTTGCGTGGTAATAATGATTGAATTTACCGGAATTGGACAGGTTGGAAAAAATATTTAAATTTCATTAATAAAATTCCAACGGATGATTGCAGGAGTTCTTAAAGAAAAAACAGGCGAGCAACGTGTTTCTTTAGTACCGGAAGTCGTAAAGCAGCTTGTCCAGCAATCAGTTACCGTGTGGGTAGCACCCCAGGCCGGCGCCCTGGCTTTTTATCCCGATGAGGCCTACACGCAGGCCGGCGCCATTATTAAACCTGCTGCTGAAATTATCCAGCAGGCAACTTTGATCCTCAGCATACAGCTACCGGAGCCGGCTATATGGGAAGCCATACCAGCCGGTAAAATGCTGGCCGGTGTATATCAACCCTTATATAACACGGAATATATGCAGCAGGCGGCAGCCCGGCAGCTTACCATTTTCAGCCTCGACAGCATTCCCCGTACCACCCGCGCCCAAAGCATGGATGTGCTTAGCTCCCAGGCCAATATTGCCGGCTACAAAGCCGTGCTGCTGGCAGCGTACACCTATGGCCGTTATTTCCCTATGTTCATGACCGCCGCAGGCAGCATTGCCCCGGCTAAGGTATTGATATTAGGCGCCGGCGTAGCCGGTTTGCAGGCCATTGCCACTGCCCGCCGTTTAGGTGCGGTAGTAGAGGTGTTTGATACGCGCCCGGCTGTTAAGGAAGAAGTAATGAGCCTGGGCGCCCGTTTTATTGAAGTGGAAGGCGCAGCAGATGCTTCCGCCGCGGGCGGTTACGCGGTAGAGCAAACGGAAGCGTATAAACGCCGGCAGGAGGAGAAAATAGCGGCCAGCATTGCCAAAGCCGATATTGTGATTACTACCGCGCAGATACCCGGTAAGCCGGCGCCGCAGCTGATTACACAAGCCATGCTGGAAAACATGCGTCCGGGTGCCGTAATAGTGGATCTTGCAGCTGCAACCGGCGGCAATACTGCGCTTACGGTCAATAACAGCACTATACATCATAACGGCGTTACCATTATCGGCAACTCCAACCTGGCTGCTGCCATGCCGGCAGACGCCAGCAAGCTGTATGCCCGTAACCTGTTCAACTTTTTACAGCTCATTATCCGCAATGGCGAAGCTGCCCCGGATTTTGATGATGATATTGTGCAGCGCGCCTGTGTAGCGGGAGGCAAATGATAATCCGTAATTCTCTAAGCTATGTCGCTTTTATACATCGTTATTCTGTCTATTTTCCTGGGTGTGGAAGTAATATCCCGGGTGCCTTCTGTGCTGCATACACCGCTGATGAGCGGTGCAAATGCCATTCACGGCGTTGTGATCATCGGCGCTATCATTGTGATGGGGGAGGCGGCAGCAGATGATTACATTGCATTGATACTGGGTTTCCTCTCCGTAATACTGGGCACGTTGAACGTGGTGGGCGGGTTTGTGGTAACAGACCGGATGCTGGAAATGTTTAAATCCAAAAAATAAGCTATGGCTGTTGACGTGTTATCCATCATTTACCTGCTTGGCTCCGTTACGTTCATCATTGGCCTTAAAATGCTCAGCCATCCTGCTACGGCCCGCAAGGGCAACTGGATAGCGGCAGCGGGCATGGCGCTTTCTATCCTGGGCACTATTTTCCTGTATGAGCACAACGGGCAACGCCTGCATAACTACGGATGGATATTCACGGGCCTGATCATTGGCGGTATTATTGGCGTGCTGGCGGCTAAAAAAGTAAAAATGACCGCCATGCCGGAAATGGTAAGCCTTTTCAACGGCACCGGCGGCGCGTGCGCCGCGCTTATATCACTGGTGGAATTCGGGCGTTTAAGTGAAACCGGAATGCCTGCCGGCGAGCTGTTAACCATACTCCTGGGCCTTATGATAGGCGCTGTTTCCTTTGCAGGCAGCATGATTGCCTGGGGAAAGCTGAACGGGCGCATTAAAGACTTTGCATTTAACGGCCAGCATATTGTAAACCTGGTGGTGCTTACCGTAATGCTGGGGTGTGCAGTTTGGCTGCTGGCGGGCAATAACAATATGCAGCTGCATCACCGGTTTTTGGTTTACGTGGTGCTGGCGCTGGCATTGGTGTACGGCGTATTGTTTGTAATGCCTATCGGCGGAGCCGATATGCCGGTGGTGATTTCCCTGCTGAACTCTTTTACCGGCGTGGCCGCAGCCTGCGGCGGTTTTTTATACAACAACCAGGTAATGCTTACCGGTGGTATACTGGTAGGCTCCGCAGGCACCATTCTTACCATATTGATGTGCAGGGCCATGAACCGCTCGCTCAAAAATGTGCTCATTGGCTCGTTTGGCGGCGCTAGGGCCGGTGTGGCCAAAGAGCAGGGGCAGTACAAAGCTATCTCGCTTTCCGATGCTGCCGTGGTGCTGGCCTATGCGCAAAAAGTAATGATAGTGCCGGGATATGGACTGGCGGTGGCGCAGGCGCAGCATGCCTGCCACGAGCTGGAAAAGCAGCTGGAAGAAAGAGGCGTAAGCGTGCTGTATGCCATTCACCCGGTGGCCGGCCGTATGCCTGGCCATATGAATGTGCTGCTGGCAGAAGCAGATGTATCTTACGACAAGCTGCTGGAAATGGAGCAGGCCAATGCATCCCTGCCAACTACCGATGTGGTGCTGGTGTTAGGCGCTAATGACGTGGTAAACCCCGCTGCTAAAAATGACCCCGACAGTCCCATATACGGTATGCCTATACTGGAAGTGGAAACCGCCAAAATGGTGATCGTAAATAAACGCAGCATGAAACCAGGCTACGCTGGTATCGAGAACGAACTTTTCTTTCAGCCCCGCACCTCTATGTTGTTCGGCGATGCCAAGCAGGTATTGCAGCAACTGATCACAGAAATAAAGCAGGTGTAAGCAGTGTTGCCGGCTACTTACCAGGTATGCTGCCTGCAAGGCGCCGGCGGCAATTGCAGCGCCGCATAATGCCCCGGGCGCAATAACGGCAGCACTGCGTGCAAAGCGCCGCTTTTCAGCAACGCGTAATTACAGATGCGGCTAATAATTTTTTATTTTTGTGCAAAAGTTTTAGCTATTGTCCACTTACTTGCCGGCAGCGCTGTTAGCCAGCTTACAGGAGCTTCCGGGTTATAATGAAGCCGCCTTTTTACAGGTACATGCCAGCGGGGAACGCGTTACTTCCCTGCGTTTAAACCCGGCCAAAGTGCCGGATGCGGTTGTTGCTGCACAGGTGCTGCAATCGCTCGGCCCCACGCCGCCTGCGCCGGTGCCCTGGTCGCAATACGGCTATTACCTGCCGCAGCGCCCTTCTTTTACGCTGAATCCTTTTTTTCATGCAGGTGCTTATTATGTGCAGGAAGCATCTTCTATGTTCCTGGAGCATGCAATGCGCCAAACCTGCAACCTGTTGCAGCCTTTAAAGGTGCTGGACCTGTGCGCCGCACCCGGCGGCAAAAGCACGCTGCTGCAATCCATACTTGCCAACGGCAGCCTGCTGGTAGCCAATGAGGTGATACGGGCGCGGGCCGGTTTGCTGGCAGATAATATGAGCCGCTGGGGTGCGCAAAATGTGGTGGTTACCAATAATGACCCGCGGGATATGTCGCGGCTGCCCGGCTTTTTTGATGTGCTGGTGGTAGATGCGCCCTGCTCCGGCTCGGGCCTTTTCCGCCGCGAGCCCGAAGCAGTAGCCGAATGGTCGCCGGATAACGTAGCACTGTGCAGCCAGCGGCAGCAGCGCATCCTGGCCGATGTATGGCCTGCATTAAAAGAGAACGGCGTGCTTATTTATTCCACCTGTTCTTATTCAAAAGAAGAAGATGAAGTGATTATGGATTGGCTGTGTAATGAGCTGGGTGCAGAAAATATACCGCTGCAGGTACCGGCTGCATGGAATATTGTAGTCACTCATTCGGATAAACGAAATTGCGAAGGGTACCGCTTTTATCCCGACCAGGTAATGGGCGAAGGTTTTTTTATTGCCTGCTTCCGCAAAACCAATGAAACGGCGGCGCCGGCCCGCCGGCAAAAAGATACCTTGCCTGCGCTGCCTAAAAAAGAGCAGGAGAAAGTGTATTCCTGGCTGCATGATACCGCCTCCCTTTTCCTGATGGAGCACCAGGGCGAAGCTATTATTTTGCCTGCGCAGCTAACACCGGCAGTGGCATTATTACAACAACAGCTATATTTGCGGAAAGCCGGCGTAAAAGCCGGGCAGCTGACTGCGAAAGAGCTGGTGCCGGATCACCAGCTGGCCATGAGCACCCTGCTGGCCGCCGGCATTCCACGGGTAACGCTGAACCACACGCAGGCCTTGCAATACCTGCGCAAGGAAGACCCGGCGGTACCTACCGGCATAAAAGGCTGGGCTTTGATGCAGTACGAGCAGATGCCCCTGGGATGGGCCAAGGTACTGCCTAACCGCATCAACAATTATTATCCTAAAGAACTCCGTATTTTGAAAGAGATTTGAGGTTTTCACAATGATTGATGTTCAAAATTTATCAATTTAACACATATATTCGTTGCCGGAAATTGCGTTTTAGCATTATAAAAGAGTCAGTATGGTCAGATCACTGTTGATAATCATGGGAATTTTGTTGGGTACAGTAAATCTGCAGGCACAGGCGCCGCTGGAGATACAAGGCACTGCACCCGACCTGTATGTAATGCATACCGTAACCAAAGGAGAAACATTTTATAGTCTTTCACGCAGCTACAGCGTGCCGCCCAAAGAAATTGCCGCAGCCAATAACCTGGCTTTTGACGGCGGCCTGCAGCTGGGCCAGACGGTAAAAATACCGCTGACCAAAAGCAACTTTATGCAGGGCGGCAATGCCGGAGGGCAGCCTGTTTATCACAAAGTAGCGGAGAAGGAAACATTATACCGCATCAGCGTTAACTATAACAAGGTGCCGCTGGATAACATCCGCCACTGGAATAACTTTACAGGCGACGGCGTGCAGAAAGACAGCTACCTGATAGTGGGTTACCTGAAAGGTTCCGGTAATGGCGCGGCTGTGGCAGCGCACACACCCGCAGCTGTGCCTGCATCAACTCCTGTATCGTCACCAGCGCCGGCGCCTGTTAGCCCTGCGGCCGCACCGCCGGTAACGGCCACCAGCAGCACCAATACAGCTGCGGGGAAAGAAACCGCATCATCATCCGTATTAACGCCTGCGCCGCCGGTTACTACCAATGCCAATGCAGGAAGTGATAACAGGGATATGACACCCACCAGCACACACACTGCTGCAGCACCGGCTCCCGCGCCTGCTGCCGCTACACCGCCTCCGCCGCCGGCCGGCGCCAGCTTTGAGCAGCTGTATGAGCAGCAGACTGCCGGTAAAAAAGTAGCTACCGAAAAAGGCCCCGGCGCCTGGTTCAAGAGCAATGCGGGCCCGGGTAAATATTATGCGTTGCATAACACTGCTCCCCGCGGCACTATTATAAAAGTTACCAACCCGCTGAACGGTAAATCCATTTATGCAAAAGTGCTGGAAGCTATTCCGCAAATGAAGCAGAATGCGGGTTTGATCATTAAGCTGAGCGATTCTGCCCTGGAAGCGCTGGGCACCAATGAGGCGAAGTTTTACTGTGAGCTTAGCTACGAAAACTAAGGGCTCGAATCCCTTCCTGCCCACAATCCCTGTACAGTGAAATGTGCAGGGATTCCTTTTGTTTATTCAGATTTATCTTCTTTGTCAGCCCTTAGGTACTTGCATTATACTTCATGTACCGTTTAGCGGGATCGTAATCTGCTAATTGGTATTTCTTTCTACAAACCTGTAACTGGCGTGGGTATCATAATCGATATTATGCCTTTTCTTTAGCTCCTGTATATAGTTGAGGGTGTCTATTGTGTGCGGGCTTGCAACTGTATCGCCCACGCGCTCAAATGTATGCAGCAATGTTTCCTCCAGGCATTCGGAAAGGCTCATGCCTTTGTGTATGGCCAGGTCCTGCAGCAGGGCAGCCAAACGTTTTTCGAGCCGTACAGGAACATCTACCCGTTCAATTTCAACCGGGGGGCCCTGGTTATAAATGTAGTGTCCAAAGCCTAAATGATTGCCATAAAGGTCTTTTACTGCATAGTCGCGTATACCGTAAGGCCGGTCGTCAAGCGTAGCTGCTATTTCAACCCCGTTAGCCTTATGAAATTCGTATAGCTGATCAGCATTGTTTACAATGAAGTTCACTTCTGAAGGCCCTTCTACAAAAGGGGTGCCCTTTGAAAGGTGCAGTGTTACATCGCCTAAATTCATGCCGGCGTAAGTTGGAGGGTCGCCTCCCCAGGTGAACCTGGTTGAAAAGCCCAGGCGGTTGGTATAGAACTCAACTGCTGCATTGATGTCTTTAACCAGCAGTGTAGGAAACAGCTGGCGGCATTGAATGTTGGGGATAGGAGCTGTCATAACGCAGTTTTTAAAATTGAAAAATATAAGCATTCATTTAAATCCTGTTTCCTCTCAGGAACGCTTCCACATCCATCTTTTTCTTGCCTTCCAGCTGTATTTCGTGCAGCACCAGGTAGCCGTCGGCCGCAGCTATTTTCAGGTAGGTTTTGTTATCCGTTACCGGCTCGCCGGGAGCAACGGCGGGAACTGCGCGCTCTTTGGCGGCTTTGAATATTTTCAGCTGTTTACCATGCAGGGTAGTCCAGGCAGTGGGGTAGGGGCTAAGGCCGCGCACCAGGTTGTAAACCTTGTCAATAGGCTGCTGCCAGTTAATTTGCCCGTCTTCCCGGAATATTTTAGGTGCGTGTTTTATTTGTGAAGGGTCCAGGGCAGGCTGCGGTTTTTCAACAGCAGTGCCGGCTGCAATAGCAGCTACGGTTTGTGAAAGCAGCTGGGCGCCGGTATGCATCAGCGCATCGTGCAGCTCACCGGCGGTTTCATCTTCCGTAACAGGTACGGCTGCGTTGAACAGTATATTACCGGTATCAATGGCATGCTGAAGCTTAAAGGTGGTAACGCCCGATACTTTTTCGCCATTGATGATGGCCCAGTTAATGGGCGCTGCCCCCCGGTAATCGGGTAACAGTGAAGCATGTACGTTAATGGTGCCAAGGGGCGGCATATTCCATACTGCCTCCGGCAGCATGCGGAAAGCCACCACTACCTGCAGATGGGCTTTTAAAGCAGCCAGCTCTTCCAGGAAAGCAGGATTTTTCAGCTTTTCGGGCTGCAATACATGCAGCCCCTTGGCCACCGCATATTTTTTTACCGCGCTTTCCTGCAGCTGCAACCCGCGGCCAGCGGGCTTATCCGGCGCGGTAATTACGCCCACTACCTGGTAGCCATCCTGTATCAGCTTGTCCAGCGAGGCAACAGCAAAGTCAGGTGTACCCATAAATACAATGCGGAGGTCTTTCTTATCGATCATTTATAACAAATAATTAAAATTAACAATTAAAAACAGCTCGCAATCATTCCTGTATGCCGCCAGCTATTTTAGCAAACAGCTATAACGGCTGTAATAAAAACCAGTTGTGAAGCGCTTTTCAGGGCGTTGCCTGTAAATAACCTGTAAAAATACGGATTGCTGAGTTTGTGCGCCATGATCTTTTTTCATTACCTTGCGGGAAGACATCATCTGTTAACACTTAATTACTATTAGTTATGCAAACAGTTAAAAACGGGGATACCGTACGCGTACATTATCACGGTACCTTAATCAGCGGGGCTACATTTGACTCCTCCGAAGGCAGGGAACCGCTTGAATTTAAGGTAGGCGCTGGCATGGTGATCAAAGGTTTTGATAAAGGCGTGCTGGAGATGAAGGTTGGCGATAAAAAAAGATTGGAGATCCCTGTGGATCAGGCTTATGGTCCCAAAAGCGATGAGCTGATCATGGAATATCCGAAAGCCAACATGCCGCCCGACCTGAAGCCGGAAGTAGGCATGGAGCTGCAAATGAGCAATGCGCAGGGCCAGGTATTCCCGGTAAAAGTAGCCGGCGTAAGCACAGAGTACATTACGCTGGATGCCAACCATCCGCTGGCCGGCGAAGACCTGATCTTCGACATTGAGCTGGTAGAGATAAAGTAATTACGGATTATCAATTACGAATTGCGAATGATGATTGGTAATTTGTAATTAGATGAATATTAACAAAGCGGCTGCATCGGTTTCGGTGCAGCCGCTTTGTTTTAGTATGCTAACAGCTATTCCGGCAGCACTATTACTGTAGGGCGTTTCATATCATCAATGGCTACAAATGCGAAAGTGCCTTCAATGGCTTTTTCCCGGTGATTGGCATACATCTGCTCCACGTATACGGTTACACGCACCTGCAGGCTGGTTTTGCCTACATGTATTACTTCGCCTACCAGCTCTATAATTGTGCCATGCGGAATGGGCTTTTTAAAATCTATACGGTCACTGGAAACCGTTACTACCCGCATGCGGGTAAAACGTGTGGCGGTAATAAAAGCTACTTCATCCATCAGCTGCATGGCGGTGCCGCCAAACATGGTATCATAATGGTTTACAGTATTCGGAAATACCGCCTTGTAAATACGGGTAACGGAACGGGCAATCTGATCTTCGTATGGCATGCTGTTTATCGCTTTCCGGATAAGGTAAAAATATTTTGCAGCCGCTGTTTAAACTTTTCCTGCCTGTAGCCCAGTTTCATGGCCTGCAAACAGGCAGCGCACAGGCAACCGCTGAAACGTTCGCTAATGTACTGGCGCTCGTCTTCTGTTAACGGCACCTGCTGGCACTGGCAGCGCAGAATAGTGCCTACGCGGCACTCAAAAGCAGCTTTACAGCAAGGGCAGGTAACGGTTTCATGACAAGGCATAATCAATGTGCGAATGTGCAAATATGCAGATGTGCAAATGTATTGAACACGATATTAGATGAAATAAATGTACTGAATTAATACAACTTATTCTATAGCACATCCATCATCTACTTATCCACTCATCTCTTTTCGTCATCTGCACATCCGCACATTTGCATATCTGCACATCTGCCCGCCGCTGCTACCATGTTGCGCAGGGCCTGCTCTGTTTCAGGCCATTTACGGGTTTTAAGGCCACAGTCAGGGTTTACCCAAAGATTACGGGCAGGCAGCAATTGCGCGGCTTTCTCCAGCAGCGCCGTCATTTCCTGTACCGTAGGCACGCGGGGCGAGTGAATGTCGTACACGCCGGGGCCAATTTCATTGGGGTAGCGGAACGCGGCAAATGCTTCCAGCAGCTCCATTTGCGAGCGGGAGGTTTCAATGGTAATCACATCTGCATCCATAGCCGCAATGTGATCAATAATGTCATTGAATTCGGAGTAGCACATGTGCGTGTGTATCTGTGTTTCGTCTTTCACGCACGACACAGATACGCGGAAGGCTTTCACCGCCCAGTCGAGGTAGGCGGCCCATTGGGCTTTGCGCAGGGGCAGCCCTTCACGGATGGCCGGTTCATCTACCTGTATCACTTTAATACCGGCGTTTTCCAGGTCTTTTACTTCATCACGGATGGCCAGCGCAATCTGCAGGGCCGTGTTTGCACGGGGCTGGTCGTCGCGCACAAAAGACCACTGTAAAATAGTTACCGGCCCCGTAAGCATGCCTTTCATGGGTTTATGGGTAAGGGACTGCGCATAGCGGCTCCATTGTACGGTCATAGGCCGGCTGCGCTCCACATCTCCGTAAATAACCGGCGGTTTTACACAGCGGGAGCCATAGCTCTGTACCCAGCCGTTTTGTGTAAATACAAATCCCTCCAGCTGCTCACCAAAATATTCAACCATATCGTTCCGCTCAAACTCGCCGTGCACCAGCACATCCAGGCGCAGGCTTTCCTGCCATTGCACGGCATCCCGTATGGCCCTGCGAATAGCGGCATCATACTCAGCGGGCGTAATGCTGCCTTTCTTCAGGTCGGCCCGCAGCTTGCGGATCTCTGCTGTTTGCGGAAAAGAGCCGATAGTGGTGGTGGGGAACAGGGGCAGCTGTAATACTTTTTCCTGCAGCTGCTGCCGCACGGGAAAGGGATGCCGGCGCATAGCGTCTGCGGCGGTAAGCGCGGCCACTCTTTCCTTTACGGCAGGTTTATGTACAATGGAGGCCGTACTTTTTTCGTACAGGCTTTTACGGTTGGCTTCCAGCAGCGCTTCATGGCCGTTCAGTATATCTTTCAGCTCCGAAAGCTCCTGCACCTTCTGGCGGGCAAAGGCCATCCAGCCCTTGATTTGGGAGGGCAGCGCCTGTTCGTCTTTTTCGAGCGCCAGGTCGTACGGCGTATGCAGCAATGAGCAGGAGGGCGCCAGCATTACCCGCTGCGCGCCAATAGCCGCAACGGCCTTTGTTACCAGCTGCAGGGATTGCGCGTAATCGTTCTTCCAGATATTACGGCCGTTCACAACGCCCAGGGATAACTGTTTATCTGCCGGTAATTGCTGCAGCACCGCATCCAGCTGTTCCGGTGCGCGCACCAGGTCAATATGCAGCGCCTGTACCGGCAGCCGCAGCGCCAGGGCGGTATTTTCCTGCAGGCTGCCAAAATAGGTGGCCAGCAGTATTTGCAGGGAAGGCAGGGCCGTGTTTATTTTCGTATATACATGATGGTAAAATTCCTGTTGTTCAGGTGTAAGGTCCAGCACCAGGCAGGGCTCATCCAACTGTACCCAGGTAGCGCCGGCCTGCTGCAATTGCTGCAGCAGCTGTATATACACCGGCAGCAGCTGATCCAACAGCGTGGCAGGGTGCAGGCCGGCGTCTTTTATTTTCCCCAGCAGCAAAAAGCTCACAGGCCCCAGCAGCACAGGTTTGGTATGTATGCCCAGCGACTGTGCTTCTTTAAACTCATCCACGCATTTGGCAGAAAGCACGCGGAATTGCTGGCTGGCGTCAAATTCAGGCACCAGGTAATGATAGTTGGTGTCGAACCACTTGGTCATTTCCATGGCGGTAATGTCCATGCCATTCTTTTGGTAGCCCCTGGCCATGGCAAAGTATAGCTCAGGACTGCCGGCGCTGGCCAGGCTGGCCATCAGCAGCTGAAAACGGGCGGGTATTACGCCGGTCATCAGGCACATATCCAGCACCTGGTCGTACAGTGAAAAGTCGTTGGAAGGGATCAGGTCAATGCCTGCCTGCTGCAGGGTTTCCCAATTCTGCCGGCGGAGCTGCCGGGCAGTGAGCTGTAATTTCTCTAAAGACATTTTGCCCGCCCAGTAGGCTTCGCATGCCTTTTTCAATTCACGCTGGCTACCAATACGCGGATAGCCAAGAACATTGGTTTGCATACTTGCAACAATTTAAATGATAAAAAAATAGGGGCAACTTTCCGCATGCTTATTTGCATTGTTATCAAATGCATGCTATTTTTCTATGCAAACCTACATGTGTGGTACAAATAAATAGTGAAATATTTAAAATTTGGTTTTTTGTATTAATTTAAATGACATTTAAAGTTTAATATTCTATTTTATGACCGGTAAGCGCGGCTAAAAAGAAAATCTTACGTTTGCAGGATGTTTACGAACTACAGCTACACCGTTACAGAACGCTTTTTGCGTTATGTGCAGATAGATACACAGTCCGATCCGTTAAGCGCTACTTTTCCCTCCACTGCCAAACAAAAAGACCTGGGCCGCCTGCTGCTGCAGGAGCTGCAGGATATGGGCATTGCCGATGCGGAACTGGACGGGCATGGATATATATATGCCACCATACCGGCCAATACCGGCAAGCAGGTGCCGGTGATCTGTTTTTGCTCCCACATGGACACTTCCAGCGATTGCAGCGGTACGAATGTAAAACCCATCATCCACCATCAATATAATGGCGGGGATATTACCCTGCCGGATGATCCCTCACAGGTGATACGTGCGGCGGAACATCCCTACCTGCAGTCAAAAAAAGGCGAAGATATTATTACCGCCAGCGGCGCCACCCTGCTGGGCGCTGATGATAAAGCCGGCATAGCCATCATTATGGATGCCGCCAACTTCCTGCTGCAGCACCCTGAAATAAAGCACGGCGCTATCCGCATCCTGTTCACGCCTGATGAAGAAACAGGGCGCGGAGTGGAAAAGCTGAACATGCAAAAGCTGGGCGCCCGATACGGCTATACGCTGGATGGGGGAGAGCGCGGCTCCCTGGAAGATGAAACCTTTTCTGCCGATGCAGTGAAGATCACCATACAGGGCGTAGGCATACACCCCGGCACAGCTAAAGACAAGCTGGTAAGCGCCATTAAGGTAGCCGCCGAAATAGTGGCGGCGCTGCCGGCTAACGGTCTTTCGCCGGAAACTACCGCACATCGTGAGGGCTTTATACACCCGGTGCGTGTACAGGGCGTAGTGGAAAAAGCGGAGATAGATTTTATTATCCGCGATTTTGTGACGGCGGAACTGGCCCGTCATGAAGCATTCCTGCGCAGCATTATGGAAAATGTATTGCAACGCTATCCCCGGGCTACGGCCACCTTCCAGGTAACGGAACAATACCGCAATATGAAAGAGGTGCTGGACCAGCACCCACAGGTATGCGCCTATGCTGAAGAGGCCATGCGCTGCGCCGGCGTAGAACCGCTGAAGATGATCATACGCGGTGGTACCGACGGTTCCCGCCTGTCTTTTATGGGATTACCCTGCCCCAACCTTTTTACCGGCGAAATGGCCCTGCACAGCAAACATGAATATGTAAGCATACAGGATATGCAAAAAGCGGTGGAAACGGTTGTTCACCTGGCGCAGGTTTGGGAAGCCAATAGTTAACACCTGTTAATAATAATTTTGGCTGCTTTCCGTTAACTTATTGTATCTTAATTTAATACTTTTGCAAGGTTTAAAATTTAGTACATGCTATTAGGACTTGTTACATTACTGCAGGATACTTTACTTACGCCCAAAGCCGATACGGTGGCCACTGCTGCCAATGCCGCCGCCACGGCAGATCAGCAGATACGCTTACTGGACCTGTTGATGAAAGGCGGTGTGTTAATGATCCCGCTAGGCGTTTTATCCCTGATAGCGGTATATGTGTTTGTGGAAAGGTATATTACCATTTCCAAAGCAGGTAAGCTGGAGCCGAACTTTATGCCTATGATCCGCGATCATATTACCAGCGGTAACATACAGGCCGCACGCTCCCTCTCCAAAAATACCATGGGCCCTACCGCCCGTATGATAGACAAGGGCATACAGCGCATAGGCAAGCCTATTGAAGCCATTGAAAAATCAATGGAAAATGTTGGCAAGCTGGAAATATATAAAATGGAAAAGAACCTGGTAATACTGGCTATTATAGCCGGCATAGCGCCCATGTTCGGGTTCCTGGGCACCATTGCCGGCATGATCCAAACCTTCTTTAACATTTCCATTACTTCAGATATTACACTGGGCACCATTGCCGGCGGTATTTATGTAAAGATGATCACTTCCGCCACAGGTTTGATCATCGGTATTATTGCCTATATCTGCTACAGCTTCCTGAATGCGCAGATAGATAAGGTGATTAATAAAATGGAAGCATCCTCCTCAGAATTTATTGATATTCTGCAGGAGCCGACAAGATAAATTATCAATTGATCAATTACCGGTTATGAATGATGACCGCAGCGGCTTCAAATTCGTAATCCGTAATTTGTAATTCGTAATTGACTATGAATTTGCGTAACAGAAGAGGGAAAAGGATGGTAGAGGTGCATAACTCAGCCCTGAACGATATTTTGTTCATTCTGCTGCTGTTCTTCCTCATCGTATCTACGCTGGCTAATCCCAACGTAATAAAGCTTACGCTGCCCAAGGCCAAAAGCAACACCAAGGCCAAGCAAACGGTAGTGGTGAGCATTAATGATAAAAGAGAGTTTTACGTAGGCACCAACAAAGTGCCTTTTGAAAGCCTTAAGCAAATGCTGGTACCGGCTATTGCAAGGGAAAATGTAGATCCCACCATTGTTATAAATGCAGAAAAATCAGTGCCGGTAGAAGACGTGGTAGGGGTAATGGAAGTAGCGCGGGAAATAGGCGCCAAGGTAGTGTTGGCCACCGCGCACCCCAGCCGTCAGCAATAAGCTGCTGTTAAATAGAAAAGAGGCCGACAAGCAAGCTTAATGATGGAGGTGAAACTACAGGTTTTGCATGCTTCATCGCCTTCATTTTTTTTAACTTCTTATCGACCTCTGTTGTCAGAACGTCTATTCCTTTCGTTTTTTATCACATCTTCCCTTTACAGAAACGGATAAGGTTAGTTAGGAAATCGTCGTTCCTTTACAGAACATTTATTCCTTTCGTTTTTTATCACATCTTCCTTTTACAGAAGCGGATAAGGTTCATTAGGAAATCAATGTCCGTTCAGTTAAACATGCACCATTATCGTGCCAACCAGGCCAGCCTGTTTTTTCCCTCCTGACACTTTCCGGCCCCGGCTGAACTGTGGCAAAGCCGCATCACTTTTCCGGGGGAAAACGTTACACATTGGGCAGGTATGCCCCCTTCACCATCCGGTCTTTTCCGTACAAATCCTGCCGCAGCTGTACATTGGCAAACCCTGCTTTTTCCACCAGCTGCACAACTTCCGGCCCAAGCGCTTCATTGATCTCGAAATACAGCGCGCCGCCCGGCTGCAGCTTGCGCAACGCCAGCTGCGTAATACGGCGGTAAAACAGCAGCGCATCCTCATCCGGTACAAACAATGCCAGGGCGGGCTCATAGTCCAGCACCTGCTGCTGCATGCCAATGCGCTCGCTTTGGCGTATATAGGGCGGGTTGCTTACAATAATATCAAATGCGGGCAAAGCGGCGGTAGCGGCATCATCCAGCACATTTACCTGTGTAAAATGCACATCCAGCTGTTGCCGGCTCGCATTGGCTTTTGCGATGGTTAACGCGCCCGCGCTTACATCTATCCCCCATGCTTCCGACGCCGGTAACGCCTTTTTTACGGCCAAAGGAATACAGCCGCTGCCGGTGCCTATATCCAGCAGCTTTATATGCTTCACCTGTGCATCATTCACTATCCATTCCACCAGCCCGGCTGTTTCAGGGCGGGGTATGAGCACTTCCGGGTTCACCAGCAGCTCCATATCGTAAAACCAGGCCGTGCCGGTTATATATTGTATGGGCTGATGTTGTAAAAGGGCCGCCACGCCCTGCTCCAATTGCGATTGCTGCGCAGGTTCCAGCATTTTGTCTTTATACACAATACGGTCCAGCTTATTCAGCCCGGTAATGTGCTCCAGCAGCAGATGGGCTATGCCGGCCGCTTCCCTGGGCTCATAAACGGGGGCAATGGTATTGGTGATGTAGGTAAATGCTGCCTGTATGTTCATGCAAATGATCTGAAAATAATACTTTTGCAAACATAACCAACGTTCAGCGCATGCACGCTATGCAAGACGAACTTTTTATGCAACGCAGCCTTCAGCTGGCCCGGCTGGGCGCCGGGCAGGTGGCGCCTAATCCCATGGTAGGCGCTGTGCTTGTGCACCAGGGCCGCATTATCGGTGAGGGCTATCACCGGCAATACGGGCATGCCCATGCAGAGGTAGATTGTATTGAACGCGTAGCGGAAGCGGACAAATACCTGGTGCCGCAGTCCACCATGTACGTAACACTGGAGCCCTGCGCCCACCACGGTAAAACGCCGCCCTGTGCCGACAGGATTGTGAAAGAAGGCATTCCCAGCGTGGTAATAGGCTGTACCGATACCTTTTCTGAAGTAAGCGGCAGAGGCATTGAAAAGCTGCGGAAAGCAGGCATACAGGTTACTGTAGGCGTGCTGGAAAGGGCCTGCCGGGAGCTGAACCGCCGTTTCTTTACCTATCATGAAAAGAAACGGCCTTATATTGTGCTGAAATGGGCCCAATGCCCCGCTGGTTTTATGGCCACGCTGAGCGGAGAGCCCGTGCGTATTTCCAATGAATACAGCGACCGCCTGGTGCATCGCTGGCGTAGTGAGGAAATGGCCATACTGGTAGGCACCAACACCGCCCTGGCCGATGATCCCCGCCTGAGTAACCGCCTGTGGAGCGGTAAAAGCCCGGTGCGCCTGGTAATAGACCGGGAGCTGAAAACGCCCCTGCATTATCACCTGCGCAATGGCAGCATAGCTACCTGGTTCTTTACAGAAAAAGAAAGCAGCGTTAACGGGCTTACGGAAACCATACAAACCGATTTCCGCCAGCCCATATTACCGCAGCTAATGGAACGGCTATACGAAAGAAATATTAACAGCGTGCTGGTAGAAGGCGGCGCCTATTTGCTGGAACGTTTTATTGAGTCCGGCCTGTGGGATGAGGCCCGCGTTATCAACGGCAGCACCATGCTGCCCGAAGGCGTAACCGCGCCGGTGCTGCCCCGCGCACTGCTGCTGGAAGAAACCAGCCTGCAGGGCGACCGCATATTATATTACAGAAACACAGCGTAGCCGGTGGCAACAGCTTACCGGCTATTAAATAAAACAATGGAAGTTTATTTTACGATTGAAAAAACAGCTACAGCAGAGTTTAAAGACAGGGGCAGCAAATTCCTGGCATATGCGTTCCCGGTAAAGAGTACAGACGATGTAAAAGAAAAGCTGCAGGCTATTAAAAAAGAGCACCCCAAAGCCACCCATCACTGTTTTGCGTATCGCCTGGGTACCGATGGATTGCAGTTCCGCGCCAGCGACGATGGCGAGCCTTCCGGCACAGCCGGCAAACCTATATTGGGACAAATAGACAGCAAGCAGCTGACCGATACCCTGGTAATAGTGGTGCGGTATTTTGGCGGCACCCTGCTGGGTGCGCCGGGTCTTATCAACGCCTATAAAATGGCTACAGCCCTGGTGCTGCAGCTGATACCCGCGGTGCAAAAAAATGTAGAGGTAAAATACCAGCTCAGCTTTGACTATACCATCCTCAACGAAGTAATCAACACCGTAAAGCAAAACAACTGCACCATTCTTTCGCAGGAGCTGCAGCTGTTTTGCGCCATGCAGATAGGCATACCCAAAGCTAACCAGGAGCTATGCCTTTTGCGGCTGAAAGAAATTTATGGACTGGATATAAGGGAAAGCAAGGTATAACGCTGCAGGCTCCCTGTTCCCGGTTGCCGGTAAAAACAAGGCCGGTGCAGGCAGCGCAATTTATTGGTTGGGGCGTTTAACCAAGCCGCTGTAGTAAAAACAAAACTGGCGCAGCAACCCTTGCCGGTAGTCGTAATGTCGCCGGAAATGGCTGTTGTGTCGCAACAATACCCGCTCCCTTTTTGATGCAGCTTACCTTAGTAATAAAAAAATAAGGGTATGACAAAAGCAGTTCAATGGGTCACCGGCATGTTAATGGTGCTGGTAGCCGGCGTTTTCTGGGGCACCTGGTTTGCTTTAAGCCGCACTATGGAACACTTTTCCGCGGCAATGTTTATTGCCATCGGGAAGGATATTATCCGCAACGTTTCCGGCGCCATGCCTGTTATTATGCCGGGCAGCATTATAGGGCTGGCGCTGCTGCTGATAATGGGCCGCAAACAGCGCGACACTTATTTTTATTGCATACTGGGCGCTTTGGTATTATTTATTGCCGCCTTAGTGATTACAGTAGGCATTGAAGTGCCCATAGATAACCAGCTTAAAAACTGGACGGCAGATACCGTACCGGCCAACTGGCAAAGCATCCGCCAAAAATGGGAAACCTTTCATATGCTGCGCACCTTTATATCCCTGGCAGGAATGGGGGCGTTTATCGCGGCCGTGCTTAGTAAGAATGTAAAATATTAAATGTAAAATGCAGAATGTAAAAGGGAATGCAGCGGATATTAAATACGCTGCATTCCCTTTACTTTTACTGTATTTACATTTCAGGCCTGATTATACACTGCCCTTCTTACTTTTACATTTTCAAAAACCGCTCGCTCACAACCAGGTCCTTACTGCCGGCAGTGTACTTATAAAAACCTTCGCCGCTTTTTACGCCCAGGTAGCCGGCGGTAACCATATTCACCAGCAGGGGGCAGGGCGCGTATTTGGGATTGCCGAAACCATCGTGCAGCACCTGCAATATAGACAGGCATACATCCAGGCCTATGAAATCAGCCAGCTGCAAAGGCCCCATCGGGTGCGCCATGCCCAGCTTCATTACCGTATCAATTTCCTGTACGCCGGCCACCCCTTCGTACAGGGAGCAAATAGCTTCGTTGATCATAGGCATCAGGATGCGGTTGGCAATAAAACCAGGATAGTCATTCACCACGCAGGGCGTTTTTCCCAGTTTTTCAGACAGGCTTACAATGGTGCGGGTTACTGCTGCATCTGTTGCATAGCCGTTAATGATCTCTACCAGCTTCATTACCGGAACCGGGTTCATAAAGTGCATGCCTATTACTTTTTGCGGGCGTTTGGTAGCTGCCGCAATACGGGTAATGGAAATGGAGGAGGTGTTGGTGGCCAGTATGGCGTTTGCCGGCGCATGCTGATCCAGCTCTGTAAATATTTTCAGCTTCAGGGCGCTGTTTTCTGTAGCCGCTTCTACCACTAGTGAAACATTTTGCACGCCTTCCGCGATGGAAGTAAAGGTGGTAATGTTTTGCAGGGTTTGGGCTTTTACAGCGTCGGTAATGGCGCCTTTAGCCACCTGCCGGTCCAGGTTCTTTTGTATGGTGCCCAGGGCTTTTTCCAGCGCGGGGGCCGCTACATCTACCAGGTTCACCTTATAATTATGCTGTGCAAATACGTGTGCAATGCCGTTTCCCATGGTGCCGGCGCCGATAACTGCTATTTGTTCCATGAAAGCAAATGATTTTAAGGGTGTATGATGTTTTAAATTGTTGATGATACGGAATGTTACTAAGCATTGGCTATTGAAAACAGCGCTTTTAGTTCTTTATTACTAAGGTTGCCTATCCAGTTTTCGCCGGCAGCAACCGTCATATTAGCCAGGTGCTTTTTAGATTGTATCATTTCATTGATACGTTCTTCAAAGGTGTTTTTAGTAATAAAGCGGTGCACCATAACATTACTTTTCTGTCCAATACGGTAGGCGCGGTCCGTTGCCTGGGCTTCTACAGCCGGGTTCCACCAGAGATCATAGTGAATTACGTGATTGGCAGCGGTGAGGTTAAGGCCTGTTCCGGCTGCCTTTAAAGATAGGATAAAAATCTTTTCGGCATGGTTGTTCTGAAAGGCATCTACCATGTCTTTGCGTTGTTTAACTGTGCAACCGCCATGGTAAAACAGGGGTGTTGACTGGTAACGTTCTGCAATAAAATGCTGCAGCATGCGTCCCATTTCAGCGAACTGGGTAAAAACCAGCACTTTTTCATGGCTTTCCATTATGCTGTCCAACTTATCAAATAACAGGGATAGCTTGCCGCTCATGCCGGCATCCAGCACATTGTTCTTTAGGAACTGTGCGGGATGGTTGCAGATTTGTTTTAGCGCGAGTATCATTTGTAGTACAAGTCCCTGCCGTACAAACAGCCCTTTTTTGTCAACCGGATTAATTGCTTCTATTTCCTTCATGGCTTCTTCCAGTGTTTTCTGATACAGGCTGGCCTGCTCCTTTACCAGCATGGCGAAGCAATCCATTTCCAGCTTGTCCGGCAGGTCCTGGATAATGTGCTTATCAGTTTTCAGGCGGCGCATCATAAAAGGAGCCGTTACCTGTTTCAGCCGGACTGCAGCGCCGGCGTCGTTATAGGTTTCTACGGGTATTGCAAAAGTTTCCCGGAATTCTTTAAGGCTGCCCAGCAGGTTGCGGTTGCTGTAATCCATAATGCTCCATAGCTCACTCAGACGGTTTTCAACAGGCGTGCCGCTCATGGCTATGAAATTATCCGCGCCAATGCTTTTAATGGCTTTGGCTTGTGCGGTGTCCTGGTTTTTAATATACTGGGCTTCATCAATTACTACAGTATGCCAGTGCAGTTTTTTTAACTGCGCGGCTTCTGTTCTTGCAATGCCATAGCTGGTAAGCAATATGTCAAATTCCGGCGCTATTGTCCGGCCGGCGCCATGAAAAATGTGGGTATTAAGGGCCGGTGCAAACTTTTCAATTTCGGCCAGCCAGTTGGTAAGCAGGCCGGTAGGTGCTATTACCAGCGCCTTTTTTTGGTTGAGCAGCCCCTCTTCCTT
>NZ_DASTRI010000077.1:0-11105 GCF_035761305.1 Chitinophaga sp.
ATTACGCTCCAAAATTAGCGATGTTGTTACGTAAGGCCAATATTAAATTTTTATTGCCTGGGTGTATCTTCCGGTGGTTTCCCGGGTTTCCACTGCTGTAAAATAGATGGGTCTACGGTTTTAATGTGCAGATCGCGCTGGGGGAAGGGCATTTCAATGCCTGCCTTTTGCAGGTTTTCGTATATGCTGGCCAGTATGTCGCTTTGCAGCTGTCCGGCCAGTGCCAGGTCTGTGATCCAGAAAAAGATGCGGAAGTTGATGGAGCTATCGGCAAACTGGTACAGGAACACCACCGGCTCCGGCGCTTCCATAATGCCCTGCCGCCCCTGCAAGGCCTGTTTCAGTATATCGGTCACCTGTTTTACGTCAGACCCGTAGGCTACGCCTATAATCAGCTCTACCCGGCGGGTGCGGCTGCTAAGGGTCCAGTTAATAAGCTGCTGCGAAATAAGGTCGCCATTGGGTACTATTACCTCAGAACCATCATAAGCCGATATTTTGCTGGAGCGGATGCCTATTTCCTTTACCACGCCGGAACGGGTGCCCAGCTCAATAACATCTCCTACCTCAATGGGCTTTTCAAACGCCAGTATTACACCAGATACCAGGTTGTTCACAATGTTCTGCAGGCCAAAGCCAATACCCACGCCCAATGCGCCTATCACAATGGCCAGCTTGTCCATGGGTATGCCGGACGCCGCAAAGGCCAGCAGCACCCCTGCTCCCAGTATGGCCAGGCGTATAAGCAGTATGGCGGAGCCCAGCTTTTTCTTTTGGCCGGTGTGTGCGCCCTGGCCTGTTTCCCCGAACATATAGGCAATCAACTGCGTAAACACGGTAGATACCCATAGCACCAGCAGGAAAATAATAACGCTGCCAAACGTAAAAGTAGTGTTGCCAATGGTACGGCCGGCTGCCAGGAAATCAGTAATGGCTTCATAAATATTATCAAACACATACAGGTTACGGGCTATAAGCATTAGCCAGGCTATGGTGGCAAACAGGTACAGGAAAGCTTTTAAACGCGATTGTATGTTCTGGAAATCAATAAAGGAAATAAAAGTGCTGGAGCTTTTGTTCGCTTCTACCTGCAGGTAAACGGCTTCCATGATCAGGTCTACAAAATACAGCAGGTTAACGGCCATGGTTATACTGATGGCTGCAGTGGCACCAATGATCTTGGCAGCTGTTACCCGGCCGCTGATCACCAGCAGCAGGGAAAAAACACTCATCACAATAAAAATCAGCAGCATTTTGCGGGAATGCTTGGGTAGCGCCAGGGTGCTGTGCCGGGTAATTTTCCGCAGGCGCACCCCCAGCATAATACATATAATGGCTGCCAGGAAAAGGCCCCACTGCTCGGCATTGGTGGCCTGTATGGTAAGGTTGTTCAGAAAGTAAATGAACAGCAGCGCTACCAGCGCCAGCCAGTGCTGCAGCAAATGCCGGGGTATGGCATGCCCTATCATATAGCTGAGCGCCGCAATGGTCACCACCCAGTTTAGTTGTATGAACAGCACCGGGTATTGTACAGATAGCAGGCCCGAAAGTGTGCACACAAAAATAAGCGTACCTGCCACCGGAAAGCGGTACAGCAAACGGGAGTGCTGTAAAATAGCCTCTGCCTCTGAAGGCGGATGGTGCAGGCGTATCTTACGGGTATTGTTATAAGTCCAGAATGCAAACAGGGCGGCCAGCAGCAGCCATATCACAAGCACCGGCCATTGTACGGAAAAGAAAATAACAAGCACCTTTATGTTCTTGCGCACCGAGTTGCCAAGCACTGTTAAAAAGCTGGGTTCACTGACCTGCTTTTTGGGCTGCCACAGGTAGGTATAATCTTTAACAAACATGCGCCGGCTGAAATTATCCAGCTGAAACTCCATATCGCCCAGCAGGTTGGTTACGGCAATGTAGCGCATCGCTACCTCATTCTGTAGCAGCCCCATTTGCAGGAGGGCCTGCTTGTTAGCCTTGTCAATCTGCCGGAATTTTAAAATAAGGCTGGTAAGCTGGCTGATGTAAAAAGTGCGCAGCTCATCTTCTGTAGGCACGGCGCGCATGGCGGTATCTTTACGCACCTGCTGCAGGGTATCGCTGATGTTCACCAGCTTTGCATAATGCTGGAACAGGTCATCCTGCCATATTTTTAAAATGCGCTTCAGCTGTACCAGCATTACCTTATTGGTATACAGGTCGTGCACATTGGGAGTGCTGCCCAGCGCTGCAATATTGTTCTTGATCACATGTAAAGAAGAGTCAATGAGCGGCAGCTTTTGGCTGATACGGGTTGAGTCGTAGCCTCGTTTCAACGTGCTGCCCAGTTCATTCAGCATCAGCGTATAGCCCTCCAGCCGGTTAATGATAATGGCCACCGCTGTGTCGGAAATGCGGGAGAGGGTAGTATCGCTGGCATGCAGCATTACCTGCCTGCGAATGCGGGCGCTGTCTGCCAGGGTAGAGTCCTGCTGATGCCTGACAGCCTTTTTCCTGTTTTGTGCCTGCAGCCCTGCCAAGGGTAATAGCAGTAAAAGCAGCCACAGAAGCTGTTTACCATGTTTTTCACAGATAGGTGCGCTCATGGGTACATATATAAATGCCATGGCAATTTAGCTATTCACAACCAATAAAAGCTGGCATTATTAATGATTACATAATGCCATTTATGCCAATAAGCTGCTATATTCAATCCTTAATTATACAATACACATGGTGAAACAATCTTTACTGTCTGGTGCTTTGCTGTTAATAGCGTTTGGAATGAAAGCTCAAACTACCTTTCCCGTTTTTGATAAAGAAGGCCATCGTGGCTGCCGCGGGCTGATGCCTGAAAATACCATACCGGCCATGAAAAAGGCAATTGACCTGGGCGTAACCACCCTGGAAATGGATGTGCTGATCTCCAAAGATAAACAGGTGGTGGTTTCCCATGATGCTTATATGAACCCCCTGTTCAGCCTTACGCCGGCCGGCGACACCTTTACAAAGGGCGAAGGCGCGGGCTACTACATATATAAGATGGATTATGACCAGGTCCGGAAATTTGATGTTGGCTCCAAAAAGCATCCCTATTTTCCCCGCCAGCAAAAGATGAAAGTCTATAAACCGCTGCTGGGAGAGCTGATAGACTCTGCCGAACAATACACACAGCAGAAAAATACCCCTCCGGTGTGGTATAATATAGAAACCAAATCAGTAGAAGGGCATGATGGCGAATGGCAGCCGGCGCCGGAAGAATTTGTTGACCTGCTGATGGCAGTACTGCAGCAGAAAAAGATCACAGACAGGGTGGTGATACAGTCGTTTGACAAAAGAACCCTGCAGGTGCTGCATAAAAAATATCCGGATATTAAAACCTCTTTCCTGGTAGGCGACGACCGCCTGGGCGGCCTCGATGGCGCCATTGCCGCATTGGGCTTTACCCCGTTTGTTTACAGCCCTAACTATAAGCTGGTAAATGCACAGCTGGTGCAAAGCTGCAAGGAAAAAGGTATTAAGCTTATTCCCTGGACGCCTGATACCGCTGATGAAATAGCGCAGCTCAAGGCCCTGGGGGTAGACGGCATTATTACCGACTACCCGGACCTGTTTTAATTACGAATTGTTCAATTACGAATTACTTTTCCCATTTTACCTTTTCGGCTATCGGCTTTAGCCGCCGGCCTTCGGGCGCCGGTTGATCGGTATAGCCCAGGTAAAAGAAACCTAACACTTTGTCCTGGTCGCGCAGGCCCAGGTAATCCTGCATGGCAGGGGTATAGGTCATACCGCCGGAGCCCCAGTACGCGGCCAGTCCCAGTGCAGTAGCGCCCAGCCACATGTTCTGCACGGCGCAGGCTACGGCTGCTATTTCTTCTATTTCCGGGATCTTGGGATTATCACCCCGTTTCATGCAAATGGCAATAATGTGCGAAGCCAGGTCGCCCTGGTGCTGCAGCTTCTCATAATTGCCGGGAATATACTGCGCAGCGGGCGTATAGGTCTTGTACAGCTCTGCATGCGCCGCGCAGAAACGTTTTACGCCATCTCCGCTGTACACGGTAAAATACCAGGGCTCTGTATACCCATGCGTGGGGGCCCAGTTAGCCAGGGCCAGTAATTGTTCAACGGTTTCGTCGGGTATGCGCTGGCCGTTCATGGCCGCCGGTTTAACGGTTCTCCTGTTTTTGATAAGCTGTGCCAGTTGTTCGTCCATTTTCATCTTTCGTTTAATGCTTTATACTAATTGTTCTTTCCATGCGGCAGGCAGGCGGCTTACCTTGCGCTGGTTATAATCAAAACATACCATGCCGGTTTTTGCTTCAGCTACGAGTATGCGGGTATCTTTGCGTAGTGCCGTAATGCGGTAGTACAGGTCAAAGCCGGTAGCGCTGTATTCTGCGGCGGCTACCTCAATTTCCAGTACATCGCCATGAAAGCTTTCTCCTTTATATATAATGGCCACATCCGCCATAATAAGGCCGGTGTTGGAAACCTTATCCAGCTCCTGCAGGCCGGAGGCTTGCAGGTACTGCATGCGGGCTTCATGCATAATAGATAATATGGCGTCATTACCCACATGGTTGCCATAGTTCAGATCCTGTATACGGATGGGTATGTTTGTCCGGAAATTAAATTGTGCTGGTAGTTCTAATTTTACGCGTGCCATTTATGATTGCTAATGATTAAATATCTCTATATGCTGTTATCTGTACTCTCTCTTTCTCTATCCATCCACGCTAATCAATTCGTAAATTCCTGATCCGTAATTGATCTCAGGTGTTGCACCAGCTTTGCAAATGCCCTTGCGCGGTGGCTATACTGGTTCTTTTCACTGAGGTTCATTTCGGCAAAGCTGCGGGTGGCGCCTTCAGGTACAAATACAGGGTCATAGCCAAACCCTCCGTTGCCTTTTCTTTCCGTTAATATATGGCCGGGACAAATGCCTTCAAACTGCTGCTCCTTCCCGTCAATGATCAGGGATATAACAGTGCGGAACTGTGCGCTGCGGTTTGTTTTGCCCTGCAGCTCCTGTAACAGCCTGGTAATATTGTCATCCGCTGATTTCTGCTCGCCTGCATACCGGGCAGAAATTACGCCCGGCGCCCCGTTCAGGGCAAATACTTCCAACCCCGTATCTTCAGAAAAACAATGCTGGCCCGTCATTTTATAAATAGTTTCGGACTTTTCACGGGCATTCTCCTCCAGGGTATCATGCGGCTCAGGAATATCTATGTCAATACCAGCTTCGTGCAGCGTTATAATCTCAAAAACATCGCCCAACAGGGAACGTATCTCTTTTACCTTATTGTTGTTGTTTGTCGCAAATACCAGTTTCATGAAAATGGATCGTCTGTTTTTATAGTCTAAAATTGAAAGAGCTGTTTTAAGCTGCTCCACAGCTTGCCTTTCAGCTGTTTATCTGTAGCAATAACTTCCAGCGGGTCTGAGAACAGCACCTGCACGCCGCCTGTACGGTGCACCTGGTAAACCGGCAACGGCTCCAGGCCCAGGCCGGCAGGTGCAATGCCAAATGCAATGCACTGCTGCATATTCACTGCCTGCTGCCATACCGGTAATGCGGTTGCAGGGAAACCTGCTATATTTATTAAGGCTACATCCTGCATACCCAGTTTGCAGGCATTTAATATATTAGTGAGCAGGTTAAATAAATCATCATTTAAATAGGCGCCATTTTCGTTTTGTATGAATAGTGCAATGTTTTTTTGATTTTCTCCTAAAAATTTCACTTTGGGCAACGGCTTTTGCTCCGCCGCAACCGGTACGCTTTTCCCGGGAACAATAGGCTGGGTGTATATTTTGGCCAGCAGGTACGGGTCCAGCTGCAATTGATCAAAAGACATAGATATTTATTTTAGTAACCATCTGATCGCTCCCGCTGGGGAAAAATCAGTTTATTTGTGTAAAAATATCGAGATAAAACCGATTAACCATGATGGCAGTAGATTATCCAGGCGTAAATACAACAGTAATGGATCAGGCAGTAAAGCAGATCCGGGTCAATAAAACCACCCATAGCCGAATTAGTGAGGTTGACTTTAATAACCTGGTATTTGGAAAAAAATATGCAGATCATATGCTGGTTGCCGATTTTGACGGCAAACAGTGGCATAATGCGCAAATACTGCCTTTTCAGCATTTATCTGTAAGCCCTTCCAATGCAGCCTGGCATTATGGACAGGCTATTTTTGAAGGCATTAAGGCATATAAAGACCAGGAAGGCCACCCCATGATCTTCCGGCCGTATGATAATTATGAGCGTTTTAATACTTCCGCGGAAAGAATGGGCATGCCTTCTGTACCGGAATGGCTGTTCATTGGCGGTATGGCTATGCTCATTGACCTGGACCGTGACTGGGTGCCTACCGGTGAGGGCTGTTCTTTATACCTGCGGCCGTTTATGATTGCTGCAGATGAATTTATTGGCGTGCGCCCTTCTGATACCTATAAATTCGTGATCATTAATTCTCCCTCGGGGCCGTATTTCAATAAACCCATTAAGCTGCTGGTGCAGGATAAATATATCCGCGCTTTCCCCGGCGGCGTAGGCTATGCCAAGGCAGCAGGCAATTACGGCGGAGCCATGTACCCTACCATGCAGGCCCGCAAGCAGGGCTACGACCAAATACTTTGGGTAGATGGTATGGAGCATAAATACCTGCAGGAATGCGGCACCATGAACGTATTTGTTATCATTGGCAATAAAGCGCTTACCCCCGACCTTACACAAGGCACAATTCTGGCAGGAGTTACCCGCGCCAGCGTAATGACCCTGCTGGAAGAGATGGGGCTTACGGTAGAGGAGAGGCCGGTATCAATTGATGAAATTGTAGCCGCCTGGAAGGCCGGCACCCTGCGGGAAGTATTTGGCACCGGCACAGCCGCCAGCGTAGCCTATGTGGAGCAGCTGGATTATAAAGAGCACCATATAGCGCTGAACACCGCTAAGTATGAGGTAGGGGCAGAGGTGATCCGCCGCCTGGATGCCATCCGCACCGGCAAGGTAGCAGATGATAAGGGATGGAATTACCGTATTGATAAATAATTAGTTTTAGTTGTGTTATGTTTAAAGGCTGTTCCTTAGGGGAACGGCCTTTTTTTGCGGGCCTCCTGCGCCCCGTTTTTAAGCAGATCCGCCATGTTCTGCTTCACTTTCTATTTCTTACTTCCTTTTCCAAACCTATTCTGTATTTTTGCCGTCTGTTTTTAATATTCATATTTATGACCTTGGATGCCTTTATTTCCTCCCTCAGCCAGGCAGCCCCGCCCGGCGAACTGAACGAGCCCCTGCAGGCCCTCTGGTGGGATGGAAAAGGGAACTGGGAGCAGGCGCATACCGTAGCGCAGGATATTAATACCAGCACCGGCTCCTGGATACATGCATACCTGCACCGTAAGGAAGGCGACCGGTCCAATGCAGCCTACTGGTATGCCCGTGCCGGCAAAAACATGCCGCACAATACCCTGGATGAGGAATGGCAGGAGATAGTGGCCGCCCTTTTATAAGCAGTGTTGCAGCCGGAGAAAGGCGCTTTTTAAGCGCCGGCGGTAAGTTTTTTGGAAATTGGAAGTAAGTAATTTGGAATTTATCATAGTTCGTTTTACCTTTGCCCTCCCAAAATCCTGTACTGGAATTTGGAATGTCATTGTAAACCGACAGCAAAAAAATTAGGTAAAGAATGCCTACTATACAACAATTAGTAAGAAAAGGAAGAGAAATTATCCGGGCTAAATCCAAGTCCAGGGCATTAGATAGCTGCCCCCAGCGCCGGGGTGTATGTACCCGCGTGTACACTACTACGCCTAAAAAGCCTAACTCCGCTTTGCGCAAGGTGGCAAAAGTGAAGCTGACCAATAAAATAGAGGTGATTGCTTATATACCCGGTGAGGGACATAACCTGCAGGAGCACTCTATCGTATTGATCCGCGGTGGTAGGGTAAAGGATCTGCCCGGTGTGCGTTACCACATTGTTCGTGGCTCCCTCGATACTGCCGGTGTGAAGGACAGGAAACAAAGCCGTTCCAAATACGGTACTAAAAAGGAAAAGGCTAAGAAATAATCTTAACATTCAAGAGAAATTTTTCAGATAAATGAGAAAGCAAGCTGCTAAAAAATTACCACTGGCCCCGGATCCCCGGTTCAACGACAAGCTGGTGACCCGTTTCGTGAATAACGTAATGGAGCAGGGAAAGAAGAGCATTGCCTATAAAATATTCTATGATGCCATAGATAAAGTGAGCCAGATAACCGGCGACAACGGTTATGAGGTGTGGAAAAAGGCATTAAACAACGTAACGCCTGCTGTAGAAGTAAGAAGCCGCCGTATTGGTGGTGCTACCTTCCAGATTCCTACGGAAGTGCGTGCTGACCGTAAAGTATCACTGAGCATCAAATGGCTGGTACGCTACGCTGGTGAAAGAAATGGTAAGAGCATGGCTGAGAAGCTGGCAAATGAAATTGTAGCTGCAAGCAAAGGTGAAGGTGCTGCTTTCAAGAAAAAAGAAGATACCCACCGTATGGCAGAAGCGAACAAAGCCTTCTCTCACTTCCGGGTATAGTTCAATCAGAAGCTAAACGCTGAAAATATATAGCAAAAAGCTGGTCGTTGCAGAAATGCGATGATCAGCTTTTAGCATTTAGTAGTCTAACCCCCTGGTCCACGCGAAATATCACAACGGGTTTAAATGCCGGTTAATGCCGGAGCTCTTGCAGCTGCCTTTATAACCTGCGCCGCCCGGGCTGGTGGCAACTTTTACCTTTAATAACATTTTGGCAATATTATAAGGTTTTATTTATTCCTAAAAAAGGATTACCTTTGCCCCCCAAATTGCATTTAAAATACAGTCATTACTAATATTATGGCAGACTTAAGATTTCAAAGGAACTTTGGTATAGCGGCCCACATTGATGCCGGTAAAACCACTACCACAGAGCGTATCCTGTATTATACAGGTAAAACCCACAAGATAGGTGAGGTACACGAAGGTGCTGCCACCATGGACTGGATGGCACAGGAGCAGGAAAGAGGTATTACCATTACATCTGCTGCTACCACCTGTTTCTGGAATTTTCCTACGCTGCAGGGTCAAACACAGCCTGATACCAAACAATATAAATTTAATATTATCGATACTCCGGGCCACGTGGACTTTACCGTGGAAGTAGAACGCTCCCTGCGTGTACTGGACGGCCTGGTAGCCCTGTTCTGCGCCGTATCTGGTGTGGAACCCCAGTCTGAAACCGTATGGCGCCAGGCTAACCGCTACCGCGTACCCCGTATCGGTTTCGTTAACAAAATGGACCGTTCCGGCGCCGACTTCCTCAATGTGGTAAAACAGGTGAAGGAAATGCTGGGTGCTAACCCGGTACCCCTGATGCTGCCCATTGGCGCTGAAGACTCTTTCAAAGGCGTGGTAGACCTGATTACCATGAAGGGTATTATCTGGGACGAAGCCGGTAAAGGCGCTACTTACCAGGAAATTGAGATCCCGGCCGATATGAAGGATGAAGCAGAAGAATGGAGGGCTAAGCTGGTGGAAGCCGTTGCCGAGTACGACGATAAGCTGATGGAGAAATTCTTCGATGATCCGAACTCTATTTCTGAGGCCGAAATTCACGAAGCTATCCGTAAAGCTACCATCGATATTGCTATCATCCCCATGCTGTGCGGTTCTTCCTTCAAAAACAAGGGCGTACAGAAAATGCTGGATGCTGTTTGCCGTTACCTGCCTTCTCCGATGGACATTGAGGCGGTAAAAGGTACTAATCCCAACACCGGTGAAGAAATTGAACGTAAGCCGGATGCAAAAGAACCGTTTGCAGCCCTGGCGTTCAAGATCGCTACCGACCCGTTTGTAGGCCGCCTGGCATTCTTCCGGGCCTATTCCGGCCGTTTGGAAGCAGGTTCTTATGTATTGAACACCCGTACCGGCAAAAACGAGCGTATCAGCCGTATCATGCAAATGCACGCTAACAAGCAGAACCCCATCGATTTCATTGAAGCAGGTGATATTGGTGCTGCTGTTGGTTTTAAGGATATTAAAACAGGAGATACCCTTTGCGCTGAAAACCAGCCCATTGTGCTGGAATCCATGACCTTCCCCGAGCCGGTGATAAGCATTGCGATAGAACCTAAGACGCAGGCGGATGTGGATAAGATGGGTATGGCCATTGCCAAACTGGTAGAAGAAGATCCTACCCTGAAGGCAAAAACAGATGAAGACACCGGACAGACCATCCTGAGCGGTATGGGTGAGCTTCACCTGGAGATCATCCTGGACCGTATGAAACGCGAGTTCAAGGTAGAAGTAAACCAGGGTGCGCCGCAGGTAGCTTACAAAGAAGCACTGACTGCCACCATAGAGCACCGCGAAGTGTACAAGAAACAAACCGGTGGCCGCGGTAAATTCGCCGACATCCAGGTTGAGATCGGCCCTGCTGATGCAGAATGGCTGAAAGAAAACGATGGCAAGAGCTTCCAGTTCATTAACGATATTTTTGGTGGTGCAATTCCCAAAGAGTTCATTCCCGCGGTACAAAAAGGTTTTGAGCAATCCATGAGCAATGGTGTGCTGGCCAACTACCCGCTGGATAACCTGAAAATACGTTTGTTTGATGGTTCTTTCCACGCAGTGGACTCCGACTCAATGTCATTTGAGCTGTGCGCCAAATCCGCTTTCCGTGAAGCTGCCCGCAAAGCCAAACCGGTACTGCTGGAGCCTATCATGAAAGTAGAGGTAACCACCCCCGACCAATACATGGGTGATGTTACCGGTGACCTGAACCGTCGCCGTGGTATGCTGGAAGGTATGGAATCAAGAGCAGGTGCCCAGGTTATTAAAGCCAAAGTACCGCTGAGCGAAATGTTCGGTTATGTAACCCAGCTGCGCTCCCTGTCCTCCGGCCGTGCTACCTCTATCATGGAGTTCTCTCACTATTCTCCTGCACCTAATAACATTGCTGCAGAGGTAGTGGCAAAGGTGAAAGGTAAGGTGAACGCTGAGTAATATTGGTAAAATGCCGGTGCAGCAGGCGTAATGCCCGCTGCCAGGCCAAAATTAGCATAGCCGCCCAGCGCTAATCCGTCCTTAATGAAATACGCTAT
>NZ_DASTRI010000078.1:0-16226 GCF_035761305.1 Chitinophaga sp.
AACAAGCTGAAAAATATTATACCGCAGTTCCTGGAAGAGGCCCGCAAAGACCCCACTTTTGCCAATGTGGATGTGGACCTGAAGTTTAATAAGCCCGGTGTGGACATTAGCTTTGACCGCATGAAAATAAAAGATCTCGGCCTTTCTACCAGCGATGTGGTATCCGCCCTGCAGGCCGCTTTCAGCGGCGGCCGCATGGCCTATTTTATCATGAACGGTTACCAGTATTATGTAATAGCGCAGCTGGAGCGGGAGCAGCGCAATACCCCTATGGACATCAGCAATATTTACGTACGGAATAAATATGGCGATAATATTCCGCTGGAGTCTGTAGTGCATGTAAAGCCCAACATCAGCCCCGCTACCCTGTACCACTTTAACCGCTACAAAGATGCTACCATTTCCGCCTCCCTGGCCCCCGGCCACACTATTGGCGATGGTATTAAGGCCATGCAGGGCATTGCAGCCCGCCTGCTGGACGCCAGCTTCCATACGGCGCTGGCCGGCGCCTCCCGCGACTATGCAGAAAGCTCCTCCAACATCGTATTTGCCTTTGCCCTGGCCCTGATGCTTATATACCTGGTGCTGGCTGCCCAGTTTGAAAGCTTTATTGATCCGCTCACCATTATGCTTACCGTGCCGCTGGCCCTTGCCGGCGCATTACTGAGCCTGTGGCTGTTTCACCAAACGCTGAATATTTTCTCTGAAATAGGCATGATCATGCTCATTGGCCTGGTAACCAAAAACGGGATATTAATAGTAGAATTTACTAATCAGAAACGCGAGCTGGGCATGTCTAAAATGGATGCTGTTATAGAAGCAGCATCCCAGCGCCTGCGCCCCATTCTCATGACCAGCCTGGCTACCTCCCTGGGCGCATTGCCCATTGCGCTGAGCCTGGGCGCGGCCTCTACCAGCCGTATTCCGCTGGGCATTGTAGTAGTGGGGGGCATCCTGTTTTCCCTGGTGCTAACCCTGTTTGTAATACCGGCTGTTTACACCTTTGTATCCAGCAGGCATAAAGCGCATGTAACCGTTATTAATGATTAATGTAAGGAAGCATGAAAAAACAACTTTTTTTATATACCTGCCTGGTGCTGTGCCCCGGCCTGTTGCATGCGCAGCGCCTAAGCCTGCACGATGCGGTAACCATTGCCCTGCAGAACAGCCTGGGCATACAAATCGCAAAGAACAATGTAACCGCAGCCGGTATTTACAACAGCTATGGCATGGCCGGCGGGCTGCCGGTAGTAACGGCCAGCGGGTCTGACCTGGAACAGTCAACCAGCATTAAGCAGGAATATTCCAACCCGGCTAATAACAAAACCAGCAACAACGCCTCTTCCAACAACCTCTCCGCCTCCCTCAACGCATCTATGCTGCTGTACAACGGCAGCCGCGTGCAAAATGAGCGTAAGCGCCTGGGTATGGTTGAAGCGCAGGACCGGCAGCTGCTCAGCTCCCGCGCCTTAGCAGTAGCGTATAATGTAATGCTGCGGTATTATGATATTATCCGCCAGCAAAGCTACGCCGCCACCCTGGCCACCTCTATCACAGCCAGCCGGCAAAAGCTGGATATTGTTAAGGCCCGGCAAAGCGCCGGCGTAGCCAATAATGCCGATCTTTTCCAGGCGCAGGTAGACCTTAACACCCAAATACAAAACCTGCAGGCGCAGCAGCTGGTAATAGACCAGGCTAAAACAGACCTGCTTACCTTGCTAACACTGAAGCCCGACTCCGCCATTGCCATACAGGACACCATCCTGGTAGATAAAAACCTGGACCTGGCTACTGTGCTCAATGCCATTGGCACCAACCCGGATATTACCGCTGCCGGCGAGCAGGTTACCATTAATGAATACCTGGAGCGGGAAACTGCCGCGCAGCGCTACCCTTCCCTGAGCGCCAATGCAGGCTATAATTTCAGCCATACCAAAAATGCCGCGGGCTTTTCGCTGCTGAACCAGAGCTATGGCCCTTTTGCAGGCATAGGCGTAAGCATTCCCATTTTTAATGGCAGCATTTACAGGAAGCAGCAGCAGGTGGCAGATATTAATGTTAAAAATGCGCGCCTGCAAAAAGATACGCTCTCGCTTAACTACACCGCCAACAGCGTAAAAAGCTGGCAGGCGTATAATAACAACCTGCAGCAGCTGGAAACGGCCAAAGCAAACTACGACCTGTCCGGCAAATTACTGGCCCTGGTGCTGCAGCGTTTTGAGCTGAAGCAGGCCACTATTGTAGATGTTAAAAATGCGCAGGAAAGTTTTGAGAATGCCGGTTTTCTGCTGGTGAACGTAAGCTTTTCCGCCAAGGCGGCGGAGCTGCGCTTAAAATGGTATGCGCATGATTTGCAGTATTAGGCAATTAAGAATGAATAATGGCGGCGGGCGTTCCGGCCATTCATTATTAATTAAATTACCGGACGGGCAACCAGGCGCTAACCCATGCGCACACCGTTTGTATTATTAATTATTCATTCTTAATTCTTAATTATCACTGTTCTTTTTTATCGGTGTACGCCTTATCCGCCTCCTGGGCCTTCTCAAAATCCAGTATCACGGAGTTAATGCAGTATCGCAGACCGGTAGGCGGCGGGCCATCTTCAAACACGTGCCCCAGGTGGGCTTTGCATCGCCCGCACATCACTTCTGTACGGTGCATGCCATGGGTATTATCCGGCGCATATATTACACTGCTTTTGGTAACCGGCTCAAAAAAGCTGGGCCAGCCGCAGCTGCTTTCAAACTTGGCATCTGACACAAACAACGGGTTGCCGCAGGCGGCGCAATAGTACATGCCTTTTTCCTTGCTGTTCCAGTATTTGCCGGAAAAAGCCCATTCCGTACCTTTTTCACGGGCAATATTATACACATCCGCAGGCAATACCTTTCTCCATTCCTCATTGCTCATATTTACTTTCGATGAGTCGGTATGGGAATACACTTCGTTCTTTTTTTGTTCCATAGCTGTATTTTTTTGATCCCGGTTCTGTGAATAGGAACAGTGGCTGAATAAAATAGCCAGGGCCCATATCATCAAACTTCGTACGCTCATTTTAGTGCGGGTTTAGATTGTAATTTTCGCAACATTGAAGTTACACACATTTTATGTTATAAACCTGTTATAAAATGCCCGCTCGGGCTTGGCATTATAATTCATAACTTTACGCCAAAAGGGTTTTACGCGTGGCCGACATCATTAATTTACTACCAGATAATATTGCCAATCAGATAGCCGCCGGAGAGGTGATACAACGCCCTGCCTCTGCAGTGAAGGAACTCCTGGAAAATGCAGTGGATGCCGGCGCCACAGAAATACAGCTTATTGTGCGCGACGCCGGTAAAGAGCTGGTGCAGGTGATAGACAATGGCAAGGGCATGAGCGAAACCGACGCCCGCATGTGCTTTGAGCGCCATGCCACTTCCAAGATAAAAACCATCAACGACCTGTTTGAAATACGCACCATGGGCTTCCGCGGAGAGGCGCTTGCCTCCATTGCCGCTGTTGCCCAGGTTGAGCTGAAAACCCGGCAGCCGGATGCGCCTATTGGCACCTGCATAGAAATAGATAACAGCGTGGTACGCAAACAGGAGCCCTGCCAAACCGCTGCAGGTACCTGCATTTCAATGAAAAACCTCTTCTTCAACGTGCCTGCCCGCCGCAACTTCCTGAAAAGCAATGCCGCGGAAATGCGCCATATAGTAGATGAGTTCATTCGCGTGGCCATGGCCTACCCGCAGCTGCAGTTTACCTTTACCAGCAATAACCAGCAGGTGTTTTACCTCGAAAAAGGCTCTCTTAAACAACGCATTATTGCCATACTGGGCCAGCATTATAATGCCCGCCTGGTAACGGTTAAAGAAAGTACCGATTACCTGAACATACATGGTTTTGTAGGCAAGCCGGAAACGGCTAAAAAAACCCGGGGCGACCAGTTCTTTTTCGTGAACAACCGCTTTATCAAAAGCCCCTACCTGCACCACGCCATTATGAACGCCTTTTCGGAAATAATTCCGGCCGACAGCTTTCCGCTGTACGTACTGTTCATTGACCTGGACCCCGCGCATGTGGACATTAACGTGCACCCCACCAAGCAGGAAATTAAGTTTGATGATGAAAAGATACTGTACGCCTTTGTACAGTCGGCGGTAAAGCATGCACTGGCCCAGTTTAATGTAACGCCTACGCTCGACTTTGACCTGGACCCCGGCATTCAGCAGCTGGATGCGGTAACCAAACCGTTTACCCCGCAGCAGCAGGAGCGCTCGGCAAACAGCTCACTGTATCAAACCTTTACGCAGGCCCACCAGGCGCATGTGATAGACAAAAGCAGCAACAGCAACCTGAAGCACTGGAAAGACCTGTACGAGATCAACAAAACAGACAATGTGCCGCAAAACAATGGCCTGCCCCCGGTACCGGACAGCCCTGCTTTTGTGAACCGCCCTTCCACCGCCTCTGTTATAGACGAGCGCTGGCAGGACACTGCTGTTGACCAGAAAGTGCCCGTACAGGTGCACCAGCAATACATTCTTTCGCAGATAAAATCCGGGTTTATACTAATAGACCAGCAGGCCGCGCACGAACGTATTTTGTACGAACGCTACCTGCGCGCCCTGCAGGATAAGCCCATGCCCACCCAGCAAAGCCTGTTCCCGCAAACGCTGCAGCTGCTGCCTGCAGATGCGGCGCTGGTCGCAGAAATGCTGCCCGACCTGCAGGTGCTTGGTTATGATATGGAACCTTTTGGCAACCACACCTTTGTAGTACGCGGCACCCCGGCCGATATACAAAGCGGTAATGAGCAGGCCAGTATCGAAGGGCTGCTGGAACAGTTCAAGCACTTCAGCACCGTGCTGAAGGTGAACAAAAGGGAGCAGCTGGTACGTTCTATGGCGCGCAACAATGCCATACCGGCCGGCAAAACCCTCAGTCCCCGTGAAATGCAGAATATTATCGACGAGTTGTTTGCATGCAGCATGCCCAATGTATCGCCCGGCGGTAAGTACACCTATGTTTCCTTTAAACTGGCCGACCTGGTGCGGATGTTTGAAAGAGGTAACTAAACTGCACACTATGATAAAGCCATTTTACTATCGCCTGCTTTTTGCCGGTCTTTTCCTGTTGGCCACCCTGCCTGCTTTCAGCCAGCAGCAAAGGCCGCTGAAAACACTGGATAAAATGGACCTGGTGCTGGCAGGAACATATCCCGCAGGTGCGAACGGATCGCTGAAAACACTGGATAAAATGGACCTGGTGCTGGCAAACCGCCACAGGCTGCCCACCATGGATAACAGCGTACGGCTGGATGAGCAGCCCGGCCCGGGCATTGCCTGGCTGAAAGGCATTACCTTCTCAAACGGCACTATTTCTTTTGATGTAAAAGGAAAGGATGTTATGCAGCAAAGCTTTGTAGGTATTGCCTTTCATGGTTTGAACGATAGCACCTATGATGCCGTGTACTTTCGCCCGTTTAACTTCCGCTCGGCAGAACAGGCGCGTAAAAATCATTCGGTACAGTATATCTCCAACCCTGTCAATGACTGGTTTGTGCTGCGTGAAAAGTTTCCCAATAAGTACGAACAGCCGGTTAACCCCATTCCCGATCCGAACAACTGGTTTCATGTGCGCATTGTAGTACAAAGCCCTTCTGTAAAAGTATATGTGAATAACAGCGCCGCTCCCTGCCTGGAAGTACAGCAGCTGAGCACCCGCGGCACCGGTATGCTGGGCTTATGGGTAGGTAACGGCTCCGGCGGCGACTGGCGCAATTTAAAAATAGAGGAATAAGCACCGCTACAGCTGGTGCATTACATCCTTCAGCCGCCCGTAAAGCTCGCTGTATAGCCTGTAGTGTTTTTCGTACACGGCGGCATGTTCCGTGCGCGGCGTGTATATGGTTGCGGTAGCAGCCGGCAATCCTTCAAAAGCTATTCCCAGGGCCCCAAACCCCATCATGGCCGCGCCCAGGGCCGATGCATCGTTCTGCTGCTCCAGGTGCATGGGCTGCTGAAAAACGTCTGCCATCAGCTGTATCCATCCCGGTGATGCGGTAAACCCGCCGCTTACGGCTATTTGCTGCAGCGGCCCGGCAGTTTCCCGCAGGGCGTTGGCAATGCTTAACAACCCAAAGGCAATGCCCTCCATGGCTGCGCGCATAAAATGCATGGCGGTGTGCTGGGGTTGCACGCCAATAAAAACACCCCTTGCATGCCCGTCCCACACAGGCGCACGCTCACCCAACAGGTAGGGCAGGCATACCAGGCCTGCTGCGCCGGGCGGTATGGCCAGCGCCTGCTCAATATAAGTGTCTAAGTCAGCATCTTTCTGCTGCAGAAAATCGCGCACAAACCATTGCAGTATAATGCCGCCGTTGTTTACCGGCCCGCCGGTTACAAAATGCCGGGCGTCCAGTATATAATTAAATATACGCTGCTGCTCGTCCCTTACCGGTTTTGTAGTGGCTATGCGCAATGCGCCACTGGTGGCAATAGTGAGCGTGGCATGGCCGGGCGCCAGTGCGCCGCTGCCCAGCTGGGCCAGGCACCCGTCGCTGGCGCCGATAATAAAAGGCGTATCGGCTGGTATGCCCAGGTCCCAGGCAACGTGTTCCGGTAAGTTGCGCAGTATATGATCTGTAGGCACAGGTTCCGGCAGCTGCGCCGTGGTAATGCCGGCGGCCTGCATGGCCTGCGGGCTCCACATAAGGGCATGTATGTCAAACAGGCCGGTAGCCGACGCTATCGAGTAATCCGCCACATATTTTCCGAATAGCCGGTACAGCACATATTCCTTAATGCCAAGCCATTGCGCCGTTCGTGCAAACAATGGGGTGGCATGCTGCCGCAGCCACGATATTTTGCACAAGGGCGTCATGGGGTGTATGGGTGTGCCGGTTTGGTAGTACAGCGCTTTGCCCTGGCCCGTAGGCCGCAGCGCATCTGCTATTTCCTGGCTGCGGTTATCGGCCCAGGTAAGCAAAGGCGTTAAAGGCTGGCCCTGCGCATCCACCGCCATCAGGCTATGCATAGCGCTGCTGAAACAAATACCCGCCGGCGGTTGTTTCATTTCTTGTGCTACCTGCCGTATGCCACGGGTTACCGCCTGTAAAATATCATGCGGGTTTTGTTCGCTATGCCCGGGTTGCGGCTGTTGCGTAGCATATGCCTGCTGGTAAAGGGCCTGTACATGGCCACTGGGTAACAGGGCTATTACCTTGGTGCTGCTGGTGCCGATGTCAACACCGATCATGTATTTTAATGGGCTGCTCATACCATAAAAGGTTCTCAAAATAAAAAACACCTTTCATTTTCTAGCTTTAATTTATAGATTTAAAGCCTTTAAAAAGCTAAACTCACCACGTATATGGCATTGGAGATCAAGCAAAAAGGGAAGGTCTATGACGTTTGCATCGTAGGTTCCGGAGCTGGGGGCGGCATGGCTGCCAAAATATTATCAGAGGCAGGGCTTAAAATAGCGCTGCTGGAAGCGGGTCCTAAATACGATCCTGCCGATCCTGCACAGGCCACACAGCTTAAATGGCCGTGGCAATCGCCCCGCAGGGGCGCCAGCACTACCCGCCCCTTCGGCGATTTTGACGCCGCTTATGGCGGATGGGAAATTGACGGCGAACCTTACACCACAAAAGACGGTACAAAGTTCGACTGGTTCCGCTCCCGTATGTTAGGCGGGCGTACCAACCACTGGGGCCGTATATCACTGCGGTTTGGCCCCCGCGACTTTAAACACAAAAGTGTAGACGGCCACGGCGACGACTGGCCCATCTCTTACGACGATGTGAAGCCGTATTACGACCGCGTGGACAAGATGATAGGCGTATTTGGCTCCAAAGAGGGCATTTACAATGAGCCGGACGGCTATTTCCTGCCGCCCCCAAAACCACGCCTGCATGAATTAATGATCAAACAGGCGGGCGATAAGCTGGGCATACCGGTAATACCTTCCCGCTTATCTATTATGACGCGCTCCGTAAACAAGGACCGCGCCCCCTGTTTCTTCTGCAGCCAGTGTAACCGCGGCTGTACCGTGTACGGCGATTTCTCCGCCTCCTCCTGCCTGGTAAAACCGGCTATGAAAAACGGACAGGTAGACCTGTACACCAACGCCATGGTGCGTGAGGTGCTTACAGATGATAGTGGCAAGGCTACCGGCGTTTCTTATGTTGACAAAACTGACCTGCAGGAATACCAGGTAAAAGCCCGCGTAGTAGTGCTGGCTGCCAGCGCATGCGAGTCGGCCCGTCTGCTGCTCAATTCAAAATCATCTCGCTTCTCCAACGGCCTGGCCAATGGCAGCGGCGTGGTGGGTAAATACCTGCACGATTCTACCGGCGCTTCCCGCGGCGGTTTTATACCCAAGCTCATGGACCGCAAACGCTATAACGAAGATGGCGTTGGCGGTATGCACGTATACATTCCCTGGTGGGGCGATAACAAAAAGCTCGACTTTGCCCGCGGCTACCATATTGAATTAGGCGGCGGCATACACATGCCCATGTACGGCTTTGGTTTTGGTATGGAGCGCCTGAACGGCAAGTACGGCGGCGTTGATGGTAAAATGAAGGAAGCCGGCGGCTACGGCGCTGGCCTCAAGAACGATTACCGTCGCTTTTACGGCGCTACCATTGGCTTTGCAGGCCGCGGCGAGTGCATTGCCCGTGAAGATAATTACTGCGAAATAGATCCCAGCGTAGTGGACAAATACGGCATTCCCGTGCTGCGTTTCCACTATACCTGGAGCGAGCATGAGATTAAGCAGGCAAAGCACATGCACGAAACCTTTGAGCAGCTGATACACGAAATGGGCGGCGTGCCCCTGGGCGATAAACCGGGTGAAGAAAGCATGTACGGCCTGGAAACGCCCGGCCGTATCATCCACGAAGTAGGTACCACCCGTATGGGCGACGATCCTAAACGCTCTGTGGTGAACAAGTTTAACCAGGCGCATGAGGTAAAGAACCTGTTTATCGTAGATGGAGGACCGTTTGTGTCACAGGCAGATAAAAACCCTACCTGGACCATCCTGGCCCTGTCGCTGCGCGCCTCTGAGTACATTATATCAGAGCTGAAAAAACAGAACATCTAAAAGCGTATTAAACCAATAACTGTAAAAGGCGGTTGCCTTTAACATATAAAACCAAACGTATGGATAGAAGAGAGTCCCTGAAAGCATTAGCCGTTGGGTCCTTATCTGTAGGCGCCATCCTCACCGGCTGTGAGGAAAAGAAAGGCGTAAAGGAAGATAATAAAAAGCCGGGCGGCGACAATGCCGAAGCTTACGGCCGCACCCCTGAAGAAAAGGAGCGCGATGCCAAGCTCAAAGCAGATACCTATTTTACGGAAGCGGAAATGAAAACGCTCACCGTACTCTCGGCCCTCATTATCCCGGCCGACGAGCATTCCGGCAGCGCTGCCGATGCCGGCGTACCCGCTTTCATAGAATTTACGGTAAAAGACCAGCCCCGCTACCAGCTGCCCATGCGCGGCGGCCTGCGCTGGCTGGATGTATATTGCCTGAAGCACTATGATAAGGCGTTTGTAGATTGCAGCAAGGAACAGCAAACCGCCCTGCTGGATCATATTGCCTACCCGGAAAAGGCCACGCCCGAGTTCAGCCAGGGCGTATCGTTCTTTACGCTCATGCGCAACCTTACCGCCACCGGTTTTTTTACCAGCGAAATAGGGGTTAAAGACCTGGGCTATGTAGGTAACCGCCCCAATGAGTGGGATGGTGTGCCGGAAGATGTGCTGAAGCAGTACGGACTAGCTTATGATGAAAAGCTGCTGCCTATTTATATTAAAATGGAAGACCGCGGCAAACTCATGACCTGGGACGATTAACCGGCTTTCGCAACATTGACATTTGATTGTATTTCTTTTATCTTGATAAAAACTTTTCTTACTCATGGTCCAGGAAAAAAATAACCAGGGAGATAGTGTTTCCCGCAGATCATTTTTAAAGAACGGCGCACTGACTGCCGCCGGCTTTATGATCGTTCCACGTCATGTCTTGGGAGGAAAGGGCTTTACAGCGCCCAGCGACCGCCTGATCATTGCCAGTATAGGTGCTGGCGGTAAAGGAGAAAGCGACATTAACGAGTTTTCCAAAGGCCCGGTTGACATTGCTTATCTCTGCGATGTGGATGAGCGCCGTGCCGCCAATTCCGTTAAGCGTTTCCCGAAAGCCAAGTTCTATAAGGACTTCCGCCAAATGCTGGAAAAAGAGCACAAGCATATTGATGCCGTGTCTGTGTCCACACCGGATCACACCCACGCAGTTGCCGCTATGGCAGCCATGCAGCTGGGCAAGCACGTATATGTGCAAAAACCTCTCACGCATGACATTTATGAAGCCCGTATGCTTACCCAGGCGGCCAACCGCTACAAGGTAGTAACGCAAATGGGTAACCAGGGCTCCTCCGGCGATGGTGTACGCCAGCTGATGGAGTGGTACCAGGCCGGCCTGGTAGGCGATGTGCACACCGTATATTGCTGGACCGACCGCCCTGTATGGCCCCAGGGTATTCCCTGGCCTACTGCCAAAGCAGAAGTGCCCAAAGAGCTTGACTGGGACCTGTGGCTGGGTACCGCCCCCTACAAGGATTATGTGGATAAGCTGGTGCCGTTTAACTGGCGCGGCTGGTGGGATTATGGTACCGGCGCTATCGGCGATATGGGCTGCCACATTATTGAACCGCCCTTCCGCGTGCTGGGCCTGGGCTACCCCACCTCTGTGGAGTGCAGCGTAGGCAGCGTGTATGTGGATGAGTTTAAACGCGGCTATTTCCCCGAAAGCTGCCCGCCATCTTCACACGTTATCCTGCGGTTTAAAGGTAAAAACGGTAAAGAGGTTACCATGCACTGGATGGACGGCGGCATACAGCCCGAACGTCCTGAAGAGTTGGGCCCGAACGAAAGAATGGGCGACGGCGGTAACGGCGCGCTGTTCATAGGCTCCAAAGGCAAAATGATGTGCGGCACCTATGGCATGTTCCCCAGCCTGCTGCCCACCTCCCGCAACAGCCAGGTAAATGTTCCGCAAACCATTGCCCGCGTACCGGAAGGCCACTATCAGCAATGGGTAAACGCAGCCATTGCCGGCTATAACAGCTCCAAGGCCAAAGGCCTCAGCTCTCCCTTCTCCATAGCAGGCCCGCTCACAGAAACTGTTTTAATGAGCAACCTGGCTATACGCAGCTTTGATATTAAGAAGGAAGTAGACGGCAAAACCACCTTCCCCGGCCGCTATATTAAGCTGCTGTGGGATGGCCAGAACATGAAGATCACCAACTTTGACGATGCCAACCAGTTTGTTAAGCGTACTTACCGCGACGGCTGGAGCCTAGGCGTTTAAGTAAAGGTGCAGATATGCAAATGTGCGGATGTGCAGATGATGGTCTGCATAATCCGCACATTTTGTTTATACCCGTTATAAAACATTCATCCGTAACCCCTTATCCGGTAAGAACCGTACCTGCCCGGCCGCCTTCAGGCACCGCTGTGCATGCATATATTAAAATAATCATCTTATACTTTACGTTAAGTACAGGACGTTTAGCTATTTTTATAGTACCAAATCCATATCCTAGCTTTTATGGCGCAAAAAAATTTTTGGTTATTAGCCGTGTCAGGTAGCTTATTATTATTGTGGGCCTGTAAAAAAGAGCTGAGCCGTGAAGGTGAGGTTCCGCCGGTTGTAAGCACCTGCAGCTACGCGCCATATACCGCAGGCTCTGTTTTTAACTACGATCATATCAATAGCAGCAACCCGCTTGATACCGGCTTTTTTACCGTAACCGTTACCGGCGATAGTACCATCAACGGCCAAACATTCCGCAAGCTTACCTCCGATACCGCTACCACCTACGACCGCTGCGATGGCAACGGCAATTATTACCAGCTGGTTAAAGGGCTTTCCTTTGAAGGCTATACGGCCGACAGCATTGTATCGGTTTACCTGAAGGATAATGTGAACACCGGCGCCAGCTGGACCGATACCGTAACGGTAAGAAAAGGCAGCGATGCGCAAACCGTGATCCTCACTTATACTGTTACACAAAAGGGTGTGCAGAAAAGCATATACGGCCTGGATTTTACCAATGTTATTGGTGTAGCGCTCAGCGCATCTGTTAAGTTCCTGGGCACTACCATTTCACTGGGCACCGTGGCTACCAACTATTACGCAGAAGGGGTGGGCCTTATTGAAATAGACCAGGCAGAAGATACTACCCGCCTGCGCCAGTACAGCATTAACCAGTAATAAACAGGCGCCGGCCATTACCGGCCGGCAACCCGCAACATTGATCAGTAATTATTTCGTATATCCGTTAAAAAGCGCTCCACAGCCCTTCTCACATTGGTAGCGGTGTTGTTGTGGTTATTTACCAGCACGCTGAAAACCAGTGTTTTCCCTTTTTTTGTTACCAGGTACCCGCTCAGGGCTACGCACCCGTTTAAGGTGCCGGTTTTGGCATGTACAAACTGCTCCCGGTAATAGTTGCGCAGCGTGCCCTTGCCCCCGGTGGGAAATATATCCCATAACCTGGCCTGCGGGTATTGCTCCCGCATTTTGGTAAGCACGCTCACAAAATCGCGCGGGGTAAACAGGTTGTAGCGCGAAAGGCCCGAGCCGTCTACCCACTGCGGTTCATCCGGCAGGTCCTGCAGGTAATGCTCCTCCATGTAAGCAATCATTTTATGGGTGCTGATGGTGTCCCACAATTTAGCGCTGCTCATCATCAGGGTTTGCTCTGCAAAAAAGTTATCGCTGCGGTGCATCATGGGTGTAAAAAGCGAGTCTACCGGGCGGCTGTATAATGTTTTAAAAGCGCCGGGATATGCGGCCGGCGGCTGGGTGGCTATGGCTACGGGTTTGTGCAGGGTGTCCTGCAGGCGCCGGGCCAAATCCGTAATGCTGCCGGTAATGTAAGGCACCTCTGCCAGCAGCAGGCTGTTATCATGCGGGCCATATTGCAAGGTAAACGTGTTGCTGCGCTCATCCCGGTTAGTAACCGGCTCGCGCAGCGTATCATTCACCTCCCAGGTGAAATGCCCCTCATAGGAAAAAGCCGGCGGTGTAATGCTAATGGTATCGCCATGGTGTTTAATACGGGCAACATTGCCATACATGGGCCACTCATTCAGCTCCGGCTGGTAATAATCCGCATAATCGCTCCAGCCCCAGCCCGGGCCAAAGCGTTTGTTGGTAATTACGGCCGGCACCAGCACAATCCGTTTATCCGTGCGGGTTAGCAGGTCCATAGCCGGCTGGGAGGTATAATCCGGGTGCAGGAAAGAGGGGTCGCCCATTCCTCTCACGTACAGCACACTGTCTGTTTCCAGGTACTGCAGCGCCGGCAGGCTGTCGCCCAGCATTTGCAGGCCGGTAAATAAGGTGAATATCTTGGTGTTGGAGGCAGGTGTAAAATACTTATCGCTTTGGTACTGGTACCAGTATTCCTTTTTGGCAGGGTCGTAAATACAAATACCGGTATGCGCCTGGCGCAGGGGTTGGCTGGTTAGTAATTCCTGCGCCCATTTGCGAATGCTGGTGCGCGACTGCTGCGCCCACAGCGCAGGTGCGCAAAACAACGCAAGGCATAACAGGGCAGCTGGTTTAAGCGGGTATTTCCTTATCATACAGGTAAAATAACAGTTAGCGGCTTTTACTGCAAAAAAAGAATGATGGGAGGCGGGGAATACACCGCCGTTAAAAGATGGTGCGCTATATAACCAACGGCCACTGTCCTTTACTGTTAAAGTAAATGAACAATGGCCGCTATTTACTTCCTTAAAACGATCAGGTAAAATATTTGGTTTGGCCCGGCTTTGCGTGCGCATAATACCCTTCGGCATCCGGCATTACAGGCGGGTTGGCGTCAAACGAATAGGTTTGCGGCTGCAGGTTGATGCCGGAGTGCAGCGCCTTATCCCAGGGAATTATTTGCCCGGAGTAAGTGGCCATACGCCCGATAATGGCTGTTAGCGTGGTGTGCGCCGCACGCTCTGCATCCCAGAACTTGAACTCTCCTTTAGCTACGGCAGCAAACAGTTCATCGTGCTCGGTTTGATAGGGATTGTTCTCCTGCTTTTTATCAAACTGGTACAGTGTTTTGCCTTTGTAATCCTGTATCAGCCCTTTATCGCATATAATGCGGCCCTTGGTGCCTACAATTTCCTCATCTACACGGCTGGCGCTGTCTTTCCAGTGGCGGCACTGGCTGTTCATAACAACGCCGTCGTCATACCGGTATTCTACATAGTGGTGGTCAAATATCTCGCCGGTATCTTTACCGGTGCGTACGGCCCGGCCGCCCATGCCCACTGCGGAAGCGGGCGTAGCGCCTTTGAACCAGTTGCCCACATCAATGTTGTGAATGTGCTGCTCCACAATATGATCGCCGCACAACCAGTTAAAGTAATACCAGTTGCGCATCTGGTACTCCATCTCTGTATATTCGGGTTTACGGGGCCTTATCCATAACGCGCCCTGGTTCCACCATACCTGCATGGAAAGGATGTCGCCTATCATACCATCCTGTACGCGTTTGTACAGCTCGCGGTAAGAGTTTTGATAGCGGCGCTGCAGGCCCACCACTACATTCAGCTTTTTAGCTTTGGCCTTTTCCGCGGCAGCCAGCACTTTTTGTATGCCCGCGGGATCGGTGGCTACTGGCTTTTCCATAAAAATTTGTTTGCCCTGGTTTACGGCTTCCTCAAAATGTATGGGACGAAAACCCGGCGGCGTAGCCAGTATTACTACATCGGCCAGGGGAATGGCCTTTTTATAGGCATCAAAACCAGTGAACTTGTTTTCATCTTTTACCTTCAGCCGGTCGGCCTTGCCGTTTTCCTCCAGCGCCTCCTTAATGTTATTATAGCTGCTGTTTAACCGGTCGGGGAAAGCATCGGCCATGGCTATCAGCTCTACATTTTCCTTGGTGCTCAGCGCCTGGGTGGCAGCGCCGGTGCCACGGCCCCCGCAGCCTATGAGCGCTATCTTGATCGTGTCTTTAGCGCCGGAAAAATAGTTCGCATGCGACAGTACCGGCATGGCCAGCAGGCCGCCCGCCAGCAGGGAGCCCTGCTTCATAAAATCCCGGCGGGTTTGTACGTGGAACGGGTGTTTGTTTTCGTTTTTCATAATGTTTTTGATGGGTTTTAAATTGCTTACCGCTATCTTTTACTTTCTACATTTCTTATTTATTCCTTTTATGCTCCTGTTTCTTACATCTTCCTGCTTCCCGCTTCTCACCTCCTTTCCCTGCTTCTTATACCATTCCGCTGCATTTCCTTTCTACATCCAATCTCTTACCCCTGCTTCATTACTCATCTTGCCCCAACATACTTATCCAATACATCTGCAAAAAACTGCTCCGCCTCTTCTTTAGAGGGCTGCTTATAAGGCCGCACTATACGAAAGCCAATGAACGGCGCATCGGCATTCCACCACTTGCTTTTAGGTATCTGCGGATCGCGGCGGTTCCAGCCCGGGTCCGACTTAAGGCGGGCCGCAGGGCGTACCTGGGCTGCATCGTCCTGGTAATTGCCGCCTTTAATGGTGCGTGGTGTTTTGGCAGTAGGTTTTATCCAGGGATCTGTAGCTGTTATATGTTGCAGGTATTGCGGGTCGTACTGGTCCAGCGTCCATTCGGCTACATTGCCCAGCATATCATACAGGCCCCAGGCATTGGGCTGCAGCTGGCCTACTTTATGATATTTGCCTTTGCTGTTGGCGGCATACCAGGCAAAACGCGGCAGCCCGGCGGCATTGTTGCCAAAAGGGTAAGCCGTGGTGGCGCCGGCGCGGCAGGCATACTCCCATTCTGCTTCAGTAGGCAGGCGGTAAAAAATACCGGTTTTTGCGTATAGCCACCGGCAATACATTAATGCGCCATACTGGCTCATGCTGTTGGCAGGGTAGCCGCCGCTTTTGCCCATGCCCAGCGTAAGGTCAATGTACGGAGGGCTGGGGCGCGTCATACCATCCGGTATGGGTGTTTTATCTTTTTCAGCATCGGCATAAACATCATATTCATCAAAGGTAACTTCATAGGCGCCCATCCAAAAGGGTTCAATATGCACCTGCTGCTGGGGGCCTTCATCTTCGCCCCGGCCTTTTTCCGTAGCGGGGCTGCCCAGTGTAACGGTACCACCGGGTATGGGCATCATTTTAAAGGAAACATCCGTGCCGGGCAGTTTTTC
>NZ_DASTRI010000079.1:0-3248 GCF_035761305.1 Chitinophaga sp.
GGCGATACCTATCCCACCTACAACGGCGCCATTGGCATGACGTACGAGCAGGGGGGAGGCGGCCGCGGCGGCCTGGCTGTGCTCAAGGAAGACAGCGATACGCTCACCCTCAGTGATCGTATAGCCCATCATGTTACTACCGGCCTCTCTACCATAGAAATAGCCTCGCAGCAGGCCAATAAGATACTCACGGAATTTACCGGCTATTTCCACAACGCGGCTGCAGCCCCCGATGGTCCTTATAAAAGCTACGTGATAAAAGCCGCCGGCAACCGCGAAAACCTGGCCAGCCTGGCTACATTGCTGCAGCGCAATAACATCCGCTTTGGCTACGGCGCACAGGCAACAAAGGCCAGCGGCTTCAATTACTTTACCGGTAAAACAGAAAGCTTTGATATTACCCGGGAAGATATGGTGATCAGCGCCTTTCAGCCCCGCTCCAACCTGCTGCAGGTACTGTTTGAGCCTAAGTCCCGTTTATCCGACTCCGTTACTTACGATATTACCGCCTGGGCTATTCCTTATGCATACGGGCTGCCTGCCTACGCCGTGCGCCAGCAGCTGAACCCTGCTGCCGACTCGCTGCCGGCCGGCAATAACAGCGCCCTGGCAGCCACCAGGCCCTATGCTTACCTGGCCCGCTGGAACAGCGTTAAAGATGTACGCCTGCTAACGGCCCTGCTGCGGCGGCGCGTGAAGGTGCGTTATGCAGAAGCGCCTTTTGCCATTGGCGGCCGCACTTTCCCGGCCGGTACGCTTATTATTCCGCGCGCCGGCAATGAGCCGGTAGCCGGCCAGTTTGATGCGTATATCACCGCCCTGGCAAATGACGTGCATGTAAGCCTGGATGCGGTGTCTACCGGCTTCGTGGAAAAGGGTACCGACTTTGGCTCTGATAAGGTGCACTATATTCAGCCTGCAAATGTGGCCATGGTGGTGGGAGATGGCGTGTCTTCCCTGAATGCCGGTGAAATATGGCATTTCTTTGAACAGCAGATAGGCTATCCCGTTACCATTATCAATGAAAGAAACCTGGGCCGGGTTGATTGGAAGAACATTAACGTGCTCATTTTACCGGACGGGGATTATGACTTCCTGGAGAATAAAACTGCGGCCGGCCGCCTGAAAGACTGGGTAAGGGCCGGGGGCCGGCTCATTGCCCTGCAGGGCGCCCTGGCGCAGCTGGCAGCGGGCGACTGGGGCATACACCTGAAAAAAGATACAGATACTACGGACGACAAGGATGTTTACGCCATGCTGAAACCCTACGCCAACCGCGAACGGGAAAGTATTAAGCAGGTAATTCCCGGCGCCATTTATAAAGTGCAGCTGGATAACACACATCCGTTGGCGTTAGGCTATCCGGATACTTACTATACATTAAAGCAGGATGGCAACATCTACGAGTTTATGGACAGTGATGATAAAGGCTGGAACGTGGGCGTGCTGAAAAAAGATAACTATCTCAGCGGCTTTGTAGGAGCCGATACGCGCGCCCGGCTGAAAGACGGCCTGTTATTCGGCGTAAAAGACATCGGCAACGGCAAGCTCATTATGCTGGCCGATGATCCGTTGTTCCGCAGCTTCTGGGAAAACGGCAAGCTGCTGTTCAGCAACGCGGTGTTCCTGGTGTTTTAAATGCGCTAAAACCGCCGGATGCTGCATCCCAGCGAAGTAGTGGTGTTCCGCTTTACGGCGCTGCCGGCCAGCATTTCATTCATGGCATTGTACAGGTGCCGTACCTTTACCGCATCGGCATTGCCCGGGTTATCGTCAATAGCGCCTTTATAGGTAAGGCGGCCGTTCTTGTCAAACAAATAGCACTCCGGTGTATGGCCGGCATCAAAGGCGTCGGCAATCTCTCCTTTCCGGTCAATGGCATAAAACCAGCTGTATTGCTGCTGCGCAGCATAGGCTTTCATTGCATCCAGCGACTCCTCATTATTCTGCTGCGCTATGTTGGAATTGATTAGTATTACGCCTACCTGGTGCTTTAAGGCATAGGTACAGATATTCACTGTTCTGCATTGGTTGCGGATCACGTAAGGACAATGGTTGCCGGAGAACATCACCAGCAGGCCATTGCTGCCGCGGGCCTCATTCAGCGTAATTTCCCGGCCACTGACATCATGTAACACTACCTCCGCCTTTGGAATAGGAGCGCCTATTTCCAAAGTACTATCGCCGGAACGGAAAGCAACCAGTATGGTAAACAGGAGAATGAAAAAACAGGTGCTTTTCATTTTGCAGGATTTGGGTATTCGGTGTTCAGGTATCGGGTATGATATTTAATATAAAGATAATGCAATATGTATTAAAACATTAATTTATTTGATAGATGGTGGAAGGTCAGGAAAGCCCCTGTATTTCAACAGGTTGTTCCGGGGCAGGGGTATTGGCTATTTCGCGCAGGGTGCTGATGCTGGCATTCAGCTCAAACCCCACCAGCAGTATAAAGGAGTTGAAATAGAGAAACAGCATCAATATCAGGATAGTGCCGATGGAGCCGTATATCTTGTTATAATTGGCGAAGTTATTTACAAAGTAAGAGAAGCCCAGGGTTACCAGTATCATGAGCACCGTGGCAAACGTGGAGCCGGCCGTAACAAACTTCCACCGTTTGGTGGTGGCCGGTGCAAAGCGGTAAATAACCGCCAGCATGGAAAAGAACAGCAACACAATCAGCGCCCAGCGTACCGTGTCAATGATGGTGCGTATAACCCTGCTGTGAATATCCAGCAGGGTAAACACATACCTTAAAACAGCGCCCTGCGCAATAATCAGCACAACGGTGATCAGCAGCAGCAATACCAGCACGGAGGTGAGCTGCAGGGCCAGCAGCCTGGTTTGCCACCATTTGCGCCGTTTAAAACCCGGTTGTGTTTTGTTAAAGGATCGCATAATGCCCATTAACCCGTTGGATGAATAAAAGAACCCCATTAAAAAGGAGATAGACAACAGGCCCGTGCGGTTGGTGTACAGGAAATCATGTATCATGTTCCGCACAATCATATAGGTGTTATAGTTAGGCGTTACATCTTCCGCCAGGCGGTACAGGGTGGGCTCTATGTTCCGCATGGGAATAAAGGGCACCAGGGTAAACAGGAAAATGAAAAAGGGCGGAATGGCCAGCAGAAAGTTAAAGGAAATGGCCGCAGCACGGTCGCCCAGGCTTTTGTTCTTTGTTTCTTTCAAAAAAAACTTCAGCACATCATACAACGGCAATCCCTCAAAGCCGGGCAACACCA
>NZ_DASTRI010000080.1:0-9674 GCF_035761305.1 Chitinophaga sp.
GGCAGTAGCCCTTTCAATGGTAGTAAACGATGGAATGGCCTTGTGCACCAGCTTTGCAATAACCCGGGCAAACTCTTTGGATTGCTCATATGTGTACTTTGCGCCCAGCGGAATATAGATATGCAGGCCCGTAGAGCCGGATGTTTTACAGCAGGAGGGTACGCCGGCGGCATCCAGTATTTCCTTTGTTACCTGCGCTGCTTCAATTACCTGGTTAAAGGTGGTTTTGTCGGGGTCCAGGTCTATCAGGCACCAGTCCGGGTGATCGGGGGTTTGAATGCGGCTGCTCCAGGGGTTCATTTCAATGCAGCCCAGGGAGGCTATGTACAGCAGGCTGGCTTCGTCCGTACACACCAGGAAGTTTTTATCACGTCCGTCGGCGTCGCTGTGGTAGGGGAAGGTGGCTATCCAATCGGGTACTTTGCCGGTAACATCTTTCTGGTAAAAGCTTTTGCCGTTAATGCCATTGGGATGCCGGTTGAGGGATTGGGGCCTGTCTTTCATATAAGGCAGCATATAGGGCGCTACCTGGTAATAATAATTCAGCATATCCCGCTTGGTCACCTTTTCCTTTGGCCAGAACAGCTTGTCCAGGTTGGTGAACTTCAGGGCATGCTCTCCTATAGGCCGCACCTGGGTTTTATCGGTGGGGTTCAGCAAGGTTTTGCGCCCTGTATTGCCGGCGGGCGTCAGCAGCTTTTTGCCGGCGCCGGTGGTACGTGTTTTAACCCGGGCCGCAGCCGGCACCTGCTGCTCCAGCACTACCTGTTCTGCCGGTTTATCTTCACGCAGGCCTTCAAAAGAGGGATGGCGCATTACGCCATCGGGCGTCATTTCCCGGAAGCTTACCTCACATACCAGCCGGGGCTGCAGCCAGGTAACCGCTGCTGCCGGCGGGTTGGGGCGGAAACGGGAAGGTTTGTTAACATCCGGTACAGTGGTAAAGGGACACTGTTTTATCTCCAAAGGCTTAAACTGCTGCAGCAGCTGTTTTTGCAGGCGGGTGTTAAAGCCGGTGCCTATTTTGCCGGTATAGTGCAGCTGCCCTTTTTCGTATAACCCTACCAGTAAGGCGCTGAATGGTTTGCCCGAACCTTCGTTGCGGGTGTAGCCGCCTATTACCACCTCCTGCCGCTCGCTGGTTTTTATTTTCAGCCACTCTTTGCTGCGCTCACCGGGATAATACAGGCTGTCGGCCCTTTTGGCAATAATACCTTCCAGCCCCATTTTTTTTACCACTTCAAAAAATTCTGTGCCGGAGGTGGCAAAGCTTTCACTGAGGCGGATGATGCCGTCCGCGGGTACCTGCTGCTCCAGCAGGGCCCTGCGTTCTGTAAGAGGGCGGTTGGTAAGGTCATGCCCGTTCAGCCATAGCAGGTCAAATACATAGTAAATGAGCGCGCCGTCGGCCTCACTACGCCAGCCCTGCAGCCGGCTGAAATCGGCCCGGCCCTGTTCATCCAATACAATAATCTCCCCATCTACCACAGCTTGTATGCCCCATTGCTGTATGGCTTCGTAAACAGGATAGAATTTATCATTAAAGGATTTATTGTTGCGGGATTTGAGATCTGTTGTTTTTTTATCCATAAAGGCCAGTGTACGGTAGCCGTCCCATTTTATCTCGTACAGCCAGCCTGCGTCATCAAAAGGCTGATCGGCCAGGGTTGCCAGCATGGGGGTAACATTAACGGGCAGTGTACTGCGTTTGGTGCGGACGGCTGTACGGGTGGTAGCGGCTTTTTTAGCCCGGCTTTTCGTGGCCGGGCGGGCAGTGGATGTTGTAGAACGGCTGGCCATGTTAGGTTTTTACAAGAAAAGGGCCTAAAATGCGTGCCGGTTTTACGGGATGCCGTTTATAAAGCCACCCGCTGGCCGCTGCCTGCGGAGCGGTAAATGGCCTCCACAATGCGAATGTCGCGCAGCCCTTCTTCCCCGGGTACCAGCATGGGCTTTTTTTGCATAATGGCCAGGGCGTCATCGTCCATTTGTTTGGCCTGCTGCCAGGGTACCTGGTAGGGATGGTTAATAGCGCCCAACGGGCTGCTGCCCTGTACACCGTTGTAGGCGGAATAAGGGGCCAGCTGAATTTTGCCTTTTTCGCAGGTAATGTCCATGAAGTTCACATTTTCCGCAAAGCTGGTTTTAATATGGGCCATGGTGCCGCCGGGAAACTCCAGGGTGGCCACCGCAATTTCGTCCAGCCCGTTCTTATAGATCTCCGGGCGGTTGGTAGAAGTTTGGGCCGATACCACCGCTACCGGCTCCATGCCCGTGCCCAGGCGGGCGCCCTGTATGGCATATACGCCCATATCGTACATAACGCCGCCGCCCATGGCTTTTATTTGTTTCCAGTGGTTGGTGCGGTTTTCCCGGTACCCCGCCGCGCAGCTTAATTCCTTTACACTGCCTAACAGCTTTTGCTGCACAATGCGGCGGTATTCCTGCGTATTGGGCTCATGCTGCAGGCGGTAGCCGATGGCCAGGGAGCGTTTATTTTTTTGACAGGCCGTAATCATTTCCCGGCATTCCTGCCCGGTAACAGCCATGGGCTTTTCGCACCACACATGCTTGCCGGCGTTGGCGGCGCGGATGACATATTCCTTGTGCATAGAAGGCGGCAATACTACATACACCACATCAATATCCGGGTTGTTGGCAATGCTGTCGAAAGTTTGGTAGTTGTAGATATTTTTATCCGGGATATTATACTGCTTTTGCCAGGCCGCTGCTTTAGACGGGGTGCCGGTTACAATACCGGCCAGGTAACAACGCCGGGTTTGCTGCAGGGCAGGGGCCAGCAGATCGGTGCTGTAATAGCCCAGGCCTACCAGCGCTATGCCCAGGCGCTCTTTTTTACGGGCAGTGGCCGCCAGCAGCACGTTGGGCGACAACAACAGCACGCCGCTGCCTTTTGCTAATGTTTTCAGTGCATTTCTGCGGGAAATGGAAGACATAATTACCAGTAATTTATGAGGTTAAGGTTAAAACAGCCACGCGGTTTGGTTGTTATGACGGTATGCTACATGAATATGCTACACTATGAAGTTAGCGGATTTCAAAAGCATGTGCAAGCACACGCTGTATAATTTTATGCTTTAACGGGAAGCGCATACGCTTTACTACCCTTTTCATACGCTTTTACCCCCAGTTGCGAACGCTTTTACTACCCGTACTCAACGCTTTTACTACCAGTTCCGCAGCAGCTGCGCCGCTGTTTACGGGCGCCGGGGCGAGAGCGATCCTGCATATGCCTGGTAACAATTGTCCTGGCCAGCAGCCAGGTTAGTGCAGGCTGCCTGTAAGCTTCCTGTGCATACAGCGCATGGCAGCTCACATTACATCCCGCTGTACCCGCGGCAGCTCCATTACCAGGTTTTCGCCGTAAGCAGTGGCAGGCGTTTGAAACCCGGGCGTAAACTGGCCCTGTAATATTTTTTGTGTGATCAGCAGGGTAGCATAGGCGGTGAGGTCATAGGCTTCGGGCGTGCGCAGGCGGGCCGTAACCGTTTGCCCCATGGCATTGGTTACGCGGCCCCAGATATAGCTAACGCCCTGGGTGCGCGTTACATCGCCCGGGCCGGCCGGCCCGTTGTCTATTTTATACTTAATGAGGGCGCGTACCGGCCGGCTGCGCAGCAGCCAGTTAAACAGGGACTGTCCTTTTAACAGCCAGTAGGCTATCCTGGGCATATTGGTATAGGTGCGTATATTGGGAATGCCGGTGCTGTAGCCTGCGGTAGCCACATCGCCCCAGGGCAGGCTTACAACAAAAATGCGCTTGCCGCCAAAGTCAACCCACATTGCTTTTTCGCCTACCGGCTCGTTTACCAGCCCGCCATTGACACGGGCAAAGCCGGGCAGGCCCAGCTTTTCAATGGTGTTCACCGCAGTGCCATGGGAAAGGCTGCTGCCAAGAATGGTAAACGCCAGCTTCAGGTCTACCGCATCGGGCAGCATATTTTTCAGGAACATGGCCAGGCAATCCGTAGGCACCACATCAAACCCCGCGCCGGGCAGCAGCATTATGCCTGCCTGCTTTGCAGCTTCGTTATAGCGGTATATCATTCCAAAAATCTCCAGGTCGCCGTTCAGATCCAGATAGTGCGTGTTGGTTTGCAGGCAGGCTTCTACTATTTGGCGGGCCGTACGGTCAAACGGGCCGGCGGCGTTTACCACTACCTCTACGTCCTGCAACGCGGCCTGCAGGGCAGGTGCATCGTCCAGGTCAATAGTCCTGTAAGGAAATCCCAGTTTTGCGGATAATGTGGTCAGCGGCGCGGCGCGGCGGCCGGCTAGTATGGGTGACAGCCCGTATTGATCTGCATAACGTGCAATTAACTCGCCAGTATAGCCATAGGCGCCATACAGCAGAAAAGTGTTGGATCCCATCCCACCAATGTACGAAAATATGAGGATTAATTAGGTAGTGTAACAGCATTATATACGATTGTGCAGGTATCTGAAACCCTGCTTACCTCCGGGTAAGCTGCGGGGCGGTTATCGCTGCTTTAGGCGTAATTTTGCAGGATAAAAAACTATGATCTCCCTTGAAACGTAAAGATTTTATAGGGAAACTATTGGGAGGGGCTGTTGCTATGATCTCATTACAATCGTTCAGGAATTTTACGGATGGCCTGCATGAGCAGGAAACGCCAATGCCGGTGCTGTTCATCGGGCATGGCTCTCCTATGAACGGGATAGCGGATAATATCTTTAGCCAGCGCTGGGAGCAGATGGGGAAAGAGATACCGGTACCCAAAGCCGTGCTGGTAATATCCGCCCACTGGCTTACCAGGGGCACGCATATTACGGCTATGGAGCATCCTGCCACCATTCATGATTTTGGCGGCTTTCCGCCTGCGCTGCATGCGGTGCAATACCCTGCGCCCGGCGATCCGGCGCTGGCAAAGGCTACCCGGCAGCTGATCACCAAAACCCATGTGGGGCTGGATCATGACTGGGGCCTGGACCACGGCAGCTGGACGGTAGTACGCCGTATGTACCCTGCAGCCAACATACCGGTGCTGCAGCTGAGCATCGATTATCACCAGCCGCCGGCCTACCATTATGAGCTGGCCAGGGAACTGGCGGCATTGCGTAAAAAAGGAGTGCTGATCATCGGCAGCGGCAATATGGTGCATAACCTGCGCATGGTGGCCTGGGATAAGGCGGATGCGCCGGAATACGGGTACGACTGGTGTATAGAAATGAATGAGCTGTTCAAGCAGCGTATACTCGAAGGCAATCACCAGGCGCTCATCCACTATGAACAGCTGAGCAAATCGGCCCGGCTGGCCATTCCTACGCCGGACCATTATTACCCGTTACTATACACGCTGGCCCTGCAGGATGCGAAGGAGCAACCTGTGTTCTTTAATGATAAATCAGTAATGGGGTCGCTAACAATGACTTCGGTGAAGTTCGGTTAAGGGTGTACGTGTGCCCTGGAATAAAAATAAATGCCAACGGCAATGCTCAGGAGTATAATACCCACCATTACCAGCCAGGCCTTGTTTTTGGGTTGTCGTACCGCATCGCGCAGGCCACGGGTTCGCAGTAAGGTTTCCACATCTTCTTTTGCCAAACGTAAAGAGTGTCTGATGCCGGTTTGCTGATTTTTTTGCTCCCAATAGTACTTGATGCCTTCTATCATACCCTTACGCAGGCAGAGGTCAATGGTTTTTTCTTCAATGGCGCTGTCAATGCTTCTGGTAGTAGTTGTTGACTGCTCAAGCATAGATGGATCGTTTTTTTTAACGTGGTAACAGCTGAATTACAGCGTCAATTTACTATTTTATTGCTTATAGGGGTAGTTTTTAACACTACATAACTCTTTGCAGTTTTTTTAAAACTGTATATACGTGAAAATCATTTTCCTATTGACATAAAAAATCGCCGTAAACTATTTGTTGCAAATAAATCTACGGCGATGGTTACAGCGGTACGGCTGCTATTTTGTGTGCTTGAGCTTATCTTTAAACACCTTTTTAAATTTCTCCAGCTTGGGCTTTATCACAAAATGACAGTAGGGTTGTGACCCGTTTTGATTATAATAATCCTGGTGGTAGTTCTCTGCCGCGTAAAAGTTGTTCAGCGGCGCTATTTCCGTTACAATGGGTTTATCATAAGCGCCGGACGCCTGCAGCTTTTCCTTGTAGTAGGCCGCTTTTTTGTGCTGCTCCTCGTTATGATAGAAAATAACAGAGCGGTACTGGGTGCCTACATCGTTGCCCTGGCGGTTCAGCTGCGTGGGATCGTGGCTTTGCCAGAAGGCCTGCAGCAGCTCATCGTAGCTGATTTTTGATGGATCGTAGGTAACCTGTATTACTTCTGCATGGCCGGTTGTGCCGGTGCATACCTGCTCATAGGTAGGGTTGGCAACGGTGCCGCCGGCATAGCCGGATTCTACCTTTATCACGCCATCCAGGTACTGGAACTGTGCTTCCGTGCACCAGAAGCAACCGCCGCCAAAGGTGGCTTTTTCTAAATGGGTATTGTCGGGTGTGTCCATATCGTCGGGTACTTTTTCTGTATTAGCAGGAACATTTTGGGCGCAGGCGCTGATGGTAACTGCCAGCAAACCACTTAACAACGCGTATCTCAACATAAAAATTTTTACTCCTGGTACGTAAATTACAATAATAGCGATGCTTAAAACGGGCAAGTTAAGTAACTTTAACATTCTTTTAGATATAACGAGATGAAACAACGAATCAAAGTTCCTGTTTGCATGGCGGAAAATAAGCGTGCTGTGACTGATAGCGAATTTTTGCCGGGTTGTTCCATGTGGCAATAAAAAAGACCAACGATTTTACATGAAATATTTTCCCGAATCGGCCCTGGTGCAACTGGAGTTTGACAAGGTACAGGCTTTATTGAAAGAGCATTGCAAAACAGAAATGGGTAAGCAAATGGCGGACGAGCTGCGGCTGCATACCCATATTGACTATGTACGTGCGGCCCTGCAACAGGCCCATGAGTATAAACAGCTGCTGTTACTGCAGGAATACTTCCCGAATGACCCGGTGCTGAACCTGAAAACAGAATTACGTTTACTGGGCATACAAGGCGCTGTGCTGAAAGAGGACCAGCTGATGCAGCTGCGCCGCCTGGCAGAGATCATGCATGGCATTTTCCGCTTTTTTGATCATGACCGCCGCGTGCAGTATGCCGGTTTATACAGCATCATTGCCAATACCCATTATGAAAAGAAGGTGATTGCGCTGATAGATGAAGTGCTGGACGAAAGCGGGCAGGTGCGCGATAACGCCACCCCCGAGCTGCAAAAAATACGGATGTCGCTGTTCCGCAAACGTTCGGAGCTGCGCCGCGTGTTTGACCGCATTCTCCAAAAGCTGAACAAGCAGGGCTACCTGGCGGATATTGAAGAAGCTTTCCTGAACACCCGCCGCGTGGTGGCCATTTTTGCCGAGCACAAACGGATGGTGAAAGGTATTTTGCACGGGGAGTCAGATACCCGCAAAACCGCTTTCATTGAGCCCGAAGAAACCATTGAGATCAATAATGAGGTATTTGCCCTGGAAAGGGATGAGGAAAAGGAGGTGTACCGCATTTTACGCAACCTTACCGCTGCCCTGAGCCAGCACGGGCCGCTGCTCAGCAGCTATCATGATATACTGGGGCTGTACGACTTTATACGCGGCAAGGCGCGCCTGGCCCTGGATATGGACGGTAATTTTCCCATGATCACCTCACATGCGCAGGTGCACCTGGTAAATGCGTATCACCCGCTGCTGCTGCTGTACAACCGTAAAAACAGTAAGCCTACCATACCCATTAACCTTACGCTGGACAAAGACAATCACATACTGGTGATCAGCGGGCCTAACGCCGGCGGTAAAACCGTTACGCTTAAAACCGTGGGCCTTATACAGCTGATGCTGCAGGCCGGACTGCTGGTGCCGGTGCATCCTACGTCGCAGCTGGGAATTTTCAGGCAGCTGATGATCCATATCGGTGATACCCAGTCGCTGGAATTTGAGCTGAGCACCTACAGCTCGCACCTGAAGAACATGAAGTACTTTATGGAGAACGCCAACGGCAAAACGCTGTTCTTCATAGATGAACTGGGCAGCGGCTCAGACCCTAACCTGGGCGGCGCTTTTGCAGAAGTGATCATGGAGGAGCTGGCGCGCAAGCATTCCTTTGGCATTGTAACCACGCACTACCTGAACCTGAAAATAATGGCCAACAAGGTAAAGGGCATTATTAACGGCGCCATGGGTTTTGACGAGCAAAACCTGCTGCCTATGTATAAGCTGATGGTGGGTAAGCCCGGCAGCTCCTATACCTTTTCCATTGCGCAGCGTATTGGCCTGGATCCCGGCCTCATAAACCGCGCCCGCAAGCTGGTAGATGAAGGGCATTTCCGGCTGGACAAGCTGCTGAATAAAGCAGAGCAGGACCTGCAAAAGGTAGAGCAGAAAGAAAAAGAGCTGCAAAAGCTGCTCAAAGAAAATGAACGCCTGAAAAAGGAATACGAGATATTGTCTGATAAAGAGCGCCAGAAACAGGAGCAGGCCATCCTGAAGCTGCAGAACAAGATACGCGAAGAAGAGCTGCATTACCTGAAAGATATGGAGCGCAAAATGAAGCAGATACTGGTGGAGTGGAAGCGTACAGACGATAAGCAAAAGGTAATGAAGCAGGCAGAGGCCCTGCTGTTCCGCAAACGGGAAAAGCAGATCAATGAAAGACAGGAAAAGAAGGTGAACGACCGTTTCCAGGAAATAGGCGGGGAGTGCAAGGTAGGCGACCAGGTAAAGATCATTACGAACAACCAGGTAGGCAAAGTGCTGGAGATCCGCGACAAACGGGCCATTGTGAAAATAGGCAACCTGCCTATGAACGTAAAGCTCTCGGACCTGGTGGTGGTGAAGGAGCGGGCGAAGGAGGAAGCGTGATTTAACTGCAACAACCACAGATCTGGTATCAGCAGTTTAGCTTTACAGCAGTACCACTACCGGACGTCCGGTGTATCAAAACCGGACACCGGCGCCAGCTGTAGCATATATAATCAATTGACTGACAATACCGCTTTTATCTGGCACTTTCTTAGCGCGGCGTTGGGGTAAACTCCGGTTCATGATCTCCAACTATTTTAAGATTGCCTGGCGGCAGCTGGTGAACAATAAGGTTTACAGCGCTATCAACATCTTTGGTTTGGCTATAGGCATGGCCGTTACCCTGCTGATAGCCTTATGGGTGTACCACGAATGTTCCTACGATAATTCCCTGCCCGGCAGCGACCGCGTTTACCAGGTAAAGCGCAATTACAACAGCAATGGCGAGATACTGACCTTCAGCACCACTTCCCTGAAGCTGGCAGATGTGCTGCGCAATAACATCCCTGAAATAGAATACCTGGCCGAAAGCGACTGGATGGGCCCCCATGGCCTGATGGCAGGCGATAATAAACTGTATATGCCCGGTGGGGTAGTAGGCGGCGATTTCCTGAAAATATTTCCGTTTCCCCTGCTGCAGGGCAATGCCGCCAGTGTGCTGAAAGAGCCCTTTTCCATTGTGCTCACGGAGTCAACCGCCAAAGCATTGTTCGCTAACCAGGACCCCATGGGTAAAACCGTACGGATAGATAACCTGCACGATCTTAAAGTAACCGGCATATTAAAAGACCTGAAAACACTGCCGGG
>NZ_DASTRI010000081.1:0-10157 GCF_035761305.1 Chitinophaga sp.
AAGCTGGTTTTGGAGCCGGAGCCCACGGCAATGGTTTGCTCCTGTATGGCAAAAATGCGGGCATCGTTAAAGCGGCGCAGCTTGCGCTGGAGGTCCACGGTAATATCATTCTGGCTGCGGGTGCGTTCGTGGGGATCTACCAGGCCAATACGGGGCTGGGAGGTGTTCATAACAGTGCCGTTGCCGCCGGGCGTTCTGGCAAATACGAATGCGCGTTCGGGTACAGAGTCCAGCAGGTAGCCGGTAATTTTATCTGTTACGTTTTGTGTGTAGCCAAAGCTGGAGCCTTCGGGCAGCGTAACGGTAAAACGTATGCTGCTGCGGTCTTCCAGCGGGGCTATTTCGCTTTGTATGCTGCGTAATATAAGCCATATGATAAGGCCGCACACAGCTATCATTACCCAGGCGGCCCAACGTATACCCATAAACGCTTTTAGCAGCCGGTGGTAGCCTTTTTCCATACCCTGGAAAAAAGGTTCTGTTTTATCATACAGCCAGCCGTGGCCTGCCTTTTTTCGGTTCAGGTACACGTTCAGCACCGGGGTAATGGTAAGCGATACAAAGGCGGAGATAAGCACGGCAGCAGCCAGCACCACGCCAAACTCGCGGAACAGGCGCCCTACGAACCCCTGCAGGAACAGCACCGGCATAAACACCACGGCCAGGGTAATAGAGGTGGATATAACGGCAAAGAATATTTCGCGGCTGCCTTCCAGCGCGGCCTTGCGGATGGGCAGGCCCTGCTCCAGCTTGCGGAAAATATTTTCCGTAACCACAATACCATCGTCCACCACCAGGCCGGTGGCCAGCACAATACCCAGCAGGGTTAATATGTTAATGGTAAAGCCGCAAAGGTATACTACAAAGAAGGTGGCTATTAAAGAAATAGGAATATCTATTAACGGGCGCAGGGCAATGAGCCAGTTGCGGAAAAAGAAAAAGATCACCAGCACCACCAGGGCAAAGGCAATGATGAGGGTTTCCTTCACTTCGGCCAGCGACTGGCGGATGATGCGGGTATTATCTACCAGCACGTTAAATTCAATATCCGATTTGTTGGCTTTCCGGATATTGTTCAGGCGTTTGTTAAACTCGTCTGCAATGGCAATGTTATTAGCGCCGGGCTGGGGAATAATGGCCAGGCCTATGGCGTTTACGCCGTTAAACTTCCAGCTTTGCTCCTCTACCTGGGGGCCCAGCTCCACGCGGGCAACATCGCTCAGGCGGATAATGCCGGTGCTGTCTTCCTTTAAAATAAGATCGCGGAAATCTTTTTCCGTGGTAAGGCGGCCCAGGGTATTAATAGTAAGCTCTGTATTGTTGCCGTACACCTTACCGGCAGGCAGCTGCACGTTTTCGTTGTTCAGGGCAGCGCTAATATCGTTATAGGCAATGCCGTAGGCGTTCATACGGTCACGGTCAAGCCATATGCGCATGGCGTAGCTTTTAGCGCCAAACACGTTTACAGCGCTTACCTGGTCAATGGTTTGCAGCTGTTGCTGCAGCACATTTTCGGTGTAATCACTCAGCTCCATCAGGCTTTTAGTGCGGCTTTGCACCGCCAGTATCAGAATAGGATCGGTATTGGCATCGGCCTTGGTTACTACGGGCGGGGCGTCAATATCCAGCGGCAGGCTGCGGGTAGCCTGGCTTACTTTATCGCGCACGTCGCTGGCAGCAGCTTCCAGGTCAACGCCCAGGTTAAACTCAACGGTAATGCTGCTGGTGCCTAAAGAGCTGTTGGAGGTAATGGTACGAATACCGGGAATGCCGTTGATCTGTTTTTCCAGCGGTTCGGAGATCTGGCTTTCGATCACATCGGGGTTGGCGCCGGTGTAGGCAGTGGTAACGGTAATCACCGGCGGGTCAATGGCCGGGTAGTCACGCACGGCCAGGAAACTATACCCGATGACGCCGAACAAAATGATCAACAGGTTCATCACTGTTGCCAGCACGGGCCGCTTCAGTGACAGCTCAGAAATATTCATGGTACTGTCTTATCTTATGTTTCCGTTCAAATGGTTTACTGCTGCGCAACGGCAGGTGCAATGGTTTTTACATTGCGCACCTTTACCGGTGCATCGGGGCGTGCAAACAGCACCCCGGTTACTATTACGGTATCACCCGGGTTAATGCCGCCGGTGATCTCAATATTGCTGGCTTCGCGTATGCCGGTTTGTACGTCTGCAAAAGTGGCTTTGCCATTCTTTACCAGTATTACCTGGTTATTTTTATCGTTGGGAATAATGGCATTGGTGGGCACCAGTATGGCCTTTTTATCGGCAGTAGTGTTCAGGTACACTTTTACAAATGCGCCGGGGTGGCCTTTGCCTTCCTCCAGCACGGCGCGGGCGCGTATATTACGGCTGGTAGGCGTTATCTGCGGCTCGTAGGCAATGATCACCGCTTTGCGGTGGGCATTGGTGCCGGCATCCAGCATCACATCTGCCACAGCGCCCTTTTTAATAACAGTGCTGTACTGCTCCGGCAGGGTAAAGTCAACCTTCATTTTATCAAGCTGCTGAATGGTGGCAATGCTGTTGGCGGGTGTTACATAAGCGCCAATGCTCACCTGCCGCAACCCAACCATGCCGGTAAAGGGCGCGCGGATAACGGTTTTATCAATCAGTGCCTGGGTGTAGGCAATGTCAGCCTTTGTGCTGTTCACATTGTTCAGCGCCAGGTCATAATCGGCCTGGTTAATGCCGTTAATAGCCAGCAGCTTCCGGTCGCGCTCTTCTGTTTTCTGGTACAGGTCCAGCTGCACCTGCGACTTCTGCAGCTGCGCCTGCAGGTCGGCATCGTTAATACGGGCAATGAGGGCGCCTTTTTGTACCAGCGTGCCTTCCGGCACATCCAGGTAGGTAATGCGCCCGCTTATTTCAGGATGCAGCTCGGCATACTCATTGGCTACAACCGTACCGTTGGCTTCTATGGTATTGTTAATGGTGGTGGCGCCGGCTACCAATACGTCTACAACAGTAGGTTGGTTAGCTTGCGCCCGTGTGCTGCTATGTGTTTCCGCTTTTCCTTTACACCCGGCTATGAGCACGCTGATGCCCAATATTCCGGTAATCAATTTTGCCATCCGACAAAACTAGATATACGGCAAGGGTGGTTCGGGGGGTGTCGGCCAACAGGCGTTTAGTATCGGTGGCTGCGGCGCATAGGGGGTTAAATAGGGTTAACAGTAATTAACAGTTATCAATTACGAATTACGAATGGGAATTACGCCGGACGAGCGGCAGGCGCTGATTACGGAATATTAATGCAATAAAAAAACCGCCTGGATGTAGATACATCAAAGGCGGTGCGGATGGTTATCTATTCGTAATTACCTCAATACCCGTCATTCTGTTTTAGTGTAGGCGATCCGTTTATAGAGCTGTTCACTATTTCCTGCAGGGGAATGGGATAGTAAATATTAGTGGCTTTGAACGTAGCGCCATTCAGGTACGTACGTTTCAGCTTTTCTTTTTCCAGGTAAGTGTTCAGCACATCTACCGCTATGCTCCAGCGTACCAGGTCAAAAAAGCGGTGGCCTTCCATGGCAAACTCCAGCCGTTCCTCAAAGCGTACTGCTTTGCGGGCCATTGCCTTATCGGCCCACGGGGTAGTGTACAGGCCTACCTTGTAGTTGGCCGCATTGGAGCCGTCCGGCATTTTTACAAAGCCTACCGGGTTGGCGGCGCGGGCGCGTATCATGTTCACCAGCTCGCGTGCGCGCTCCAGGGAGCCTACCTCTATTTCACATTCCGCTAACCACAGCAGTACATGGGAGTAGCGCAGCATACGGTAGTTGTTGGCGTTTTGCCGGGGATTGTTGGCAAAGGTGGCGCTGCCAATATCGGCCTTGTAAAACATGTTCTTTTTAGGGGAGTAGGGGCCGGCATAGGCCTGGTCGCGGATCCAGGCTTTGCCGGGGTGCAGGCCGTGATCCAGGTAGGGAATGCCCCGGCGGCCAACCGTCCAGTCGAGCCGTGAGTCAAGCGTGCCGGCATAAGGCGTAAACGGGTCTTTTGATTCAATGCCCTGGTCGTTGGTTACATCTGTGGCATTAAAATCATCCAGCAGGGGCAGGCCGTTGGCGTTTGTTTTAAAAGCGTTTACCAGGTTTTGCGAAGGCTGGAAAAACCCGCAGCAGGTAGTAGGCCCGCCATAAGGGTAGTTGAGCGTGGCGCCCTGGTTACCGTTTTCACCGCCTGGTGCGCCATCGTTCACGGAGTGCTCTACTTCAAAAATAGATTCTGCATTGTTGTTGGCCTGCGCCCGGAAGTTATCGGCATAGCGCTCTACCAGCGTATAGCCGCCCTGGCCAACAATAAGGTCCAGCAGGGTTTTGGCTTCAGCAAACTTTTGCTGGAACAGCTTTGCCTTTGCCAGCATGGCGGCTGCGGCCCATTTGGTGGCGCGGCCGGGCTGCGTTTGGCGGTGGGGCAGGTTTTCGTAGGCGAACTGGAAGTCGGCTTCAATATTGGGCCATATATCGGCGTCGTTAGGCACCTTGGTGCTGTTGGCATCTTCAGGGTTATAGGTATTTTCATCAATGTAAGGCACATGGTTCCACATTTTCTTGGCCTCAAAATGATAGTGGCCGCGAAGAAAACGGGCTTCGGCGGTAATACGGGTACGGTCTGCATCGTCTATCTCCGTAGCAGGCGTTTTGGCAAGGGCCTGCAGCACATCGTTACTGCGGGCAATACCATCGTATACAGCGCGCCACTTTCCGCGGAAGTAATCATTGTCAGATAGTATCTGGTAGCTTTCAATGAGGCTGATGGCCGGCTGGTCGCCGGAGGTGGTGCCTTTGTAAGCATCGTCGGAAGCTACGCTGCCGTATACCCAGTTATCGCCGGAGCTCTGGTAGGTGGTATTGCCTGCGCCCACGCCGTCCAGCAGGGAGTAGGCGCCTATGAGCAGGGCATTTACGCCGTTGCTGGTGTACAGCTGTTCGGGCAGCAGCACGCCTTTGGGTTTCAGGTCAAGAAAGCTGTTGCTGCAGGCAGTGCATAACAGCAGCAAGGTAATGGTATATATGACTTTACGTGTATTCATACTAGTTATTTTATGTTGATTAGAAACTGAGGTTTGCGCCTATCAGGTACACTTTGGCCATGGGGTAGGCGCCTTCATCCACGCCCATATGGCGGTCGTTATTGGGATCGTAGTTGCGCAGGTTAATTTCCGGGTCAAGGCCGGTGTAGTTGGTGATGGTCCACAGGTTTTGCCCCTGCAGGTACACACGCAGCTGCTCAATGCCAAAGCGCTTTAACAGGCTTTGCGGCAGGTTGTAGGAGAGCTGTATGTTTTTAAAGCGCAGGTAGGAGCCGTTTTCCACGTAGTAAGATGATGGGTTGCTGCTGATTACATCATTGGAGCGGAGCTGCGGCAGCGTAGCATCTGTTTTACCGGGGCGCCAGGAGTTCTCCAGCATTTCGCGGCTGCGGTTGCCGGCAAAGGTGGGAAAATCGGTCCAGTAGCGCACATAATTAAAGATGTCGTTACCCTGTACGCCCTGTGCAAATATGGTAAGGCCAAAATTCTTATAGTTCACCTGTGCATTAAAACCATAGGTAAAATCCGGGTGCGGGCTGCCTATAATGGTACGGTCGCTGGCGTCTATCTTGTTATCCCCGTTCACATCGCGGAAGTGGAACTGCCCGGCCTTGTTATTGGCGCCGCCGCCAAACTGCGGGGGTGCTTTCTGGGCCTCATCATCGGTCTGGAAAATACCATCTATCACATACCCGAAAAACGAGGAGATGGGGTGGCCGGCCTGGGTAACCGTCATGGCGGGCAGGCGGGTGGTAAAGCCAAAGTAGCGGGTATTGGCATTACCGTCTGTTTTCTCTACCTCATTTTTATAGGCGCTGAAGTTAATGCCCAGGTCATAGGTAAAGTCGCCTTTCATGGCATCGCTGCCGAAGTTAATGCCCAGCTCAATACCGCGGTTCATCATGGTGGCTATGTTGCGGAAAGGGTTGGTGGCCTGGCCCTGGGTATATTGTATTTCTACCGGAAACAGCATGTCGCTGGTTTTACGCTGGTACACATCTACGGTAAAACCCAGCTTGCCTTTGAGCATGGTGGCATCCAGCCCAATGTTGGTGCTGGTGGTGGTTTCCCATTTAGCGTCCGGGTTGCCGAACTGGGTTAGCTCATACCCCTGCAGGGCAGAGGAGCGTGAGCCGTTCAGGTCATAAAAGGAGGTGGCGGGGTTGGTGCCAAAGGTGGTATAGCGGTTATAGTTGCCTATTTCCTGGTTCCCGGTTTGGCCCCATCCTACGCGCAGCTTCAGGTCGTTCACCACGGTGTTGCCCTTCATGAACGGCTCTTCTGAAATGCGCCAGCCGGCGCTGGCGGCGGGGAAGTAGGCTACGTTGTGCAGGCTGGAAAAGCGCGAGCTGCGGTCGCGGCGCAGGGTAAAATCCACCAGGTACTTATCATTATACCCATAATTGATTTTGCCAAACTCGGAAGCCAGGCGCCAGTCGGCATACACGCCGGTGTTGTTGGCGGTGCTGCCGTTGCCGGCATTTATATAGCGGTTATCCAGGTCGTCGAGGAAAAAGCGGGAACGGCCGGTGGTGAGCGGGTCGTTCATGCTGGCAATGGCTTCGGTACCCAGTAAAAAGTTAAAGTGGTGCAGGCTACCAATATCCAGCCGGTAGGTGAGGGTGTTGTACCAGGTCCAGGTGTTGCTGTAGGAGGTGGAAATAGACAGGCTGTTCACGCTGGCCGATTCGCTGGATTCAATATCACGGATAGTATAGTTCCGGTAATTATCCCAGTTATAATCAATGCCAATGCTGGTGCGGGCGGTGAGGTTTTTAAGAATGTCAACCTCTGCCCAGGCATTGCCAAACAGGCGCAGCTCTTTGCTCACATTGTCTTTATTGCGGTACAGGGCGGCTACCGGGTTTTTGGCGTTATCCAGGTCGCCGCCTTTGGTGCCGGCAAAGTTGCCCATAATATCATACACCGGTATAATGGGCTGCATGCGGTAGGCAAAGGAAACCGGGTTGCCCTCATTCTGGTTGCCGGCGGGCTGGCCCACACGTTCGCCATAAGCTACCTGGAAGTTCTCGCCCACGCGTATGGCCTTTGTTACATTAAATTCCGTGTTGGCGCGTATGGAGTACCGTTTGTACCCGGTGTATATCATAATACCCTCCTGGTTAAAGTAGTTGAGCGACATGGCATAACGGCCGGTTTCCGTGCCGCCGGACACCTTAAGCTGGTGGTTTTGTATGGGCGCAGGGTCAAATATCTCGTCCATCCAGTTGGTGCCCTGTTTATTGGCTTTGGTAATGAGCCATTTGGTTTTGCGGAACTCGGGGCTTTCAATGTTGGAGGTATAGTTGGCGGGGTCTACCCGCGGATCGCCCTCCTTGGCGCCTTCAGGGAAAATATAGTCGGGTATTACCGGTGTGGGGCCGTTGCCGAACTGGGCGTGGCTGGGGTTACCGTTGGCGCCCACGTTGCCGGCATTAATGCGCGACTCCCACAACAGGTTGGCATACTCCTGGGTATTGAGCAGGTCCAGGAACCTGCCGGGGCGCTGCGTGCCATAATAAAAATCGTAGCTGAGCTTAGGTTTGCCGGCTTTGCCTTTAATGGTGGTAATGATCACTACCCCGTTGCCGGCGCGGGAGCCGTAGATAGAAGCGGCGGATGCATCTTTCAGCACCTGGGTAGATTCTATGTCGCCCAGGTTCAGGGTGTTCAGGTTGCCTTTGGTAGGCACCCCGTCAATCACATACAGGGGCGAGTTGTCGTTAATGGTGCCAAAGCCGCGTATGCGCACCATTACATTGCCGCCGGGACTGTTGTCGGTGCCCACGGTTACGCCGGCCACGCGGCCCTGCAGGGCCTGGCCTACGTTGGCAGCAGGGGCTGAGAGCAGCTTTTTCACATCCACGGTAGCCACGGCGCCGGTAATGTCTTTTTTAGACTGGCTGCCGTAGCCGGTTACCACCACTTCGTTCAGGTTGCCAATGCTTTCCGCCATGGTAACCTCCAGGTGGGCGCCGGCGCCTACCGGCACTTCCTTTGGCGTATAGCCCACAAAGGAGAACACCAGTGTTTCACCCGCTGCGGCGTCAATGGAAAAGGAACCTGTTGGGCTGGTGGCAGTGCCGCGGTTGGAGCCTTTTATTACTACTGTAACACCGGGCAGAGGAGTTTTGCTTTTTTCATCAGTTACCTGTCCGGTAATTTTTTTCTGCTGGGCCAAAGCAGGGGTAATGCCCAGCAATAACAGCAGCCATACGGCGCTGTAGCGTGCAAGCGCTTGTTTTACGTTAACGTGAACATTCATACAGTACGGATTTAAGGTTGTGGAAATGGAATGTTTGAGCATCTATACCAGGCCCCCGGCAGGCAGGCGCAGTCAAAAGGCATGGCAACGGACATACCTCTTCCCGGCTCAGCATACGCGGAAGACATTCATAATGTGCTTGTTACTGCTACAGTTAACTATTGGAATTAACGGAAATAAGCTATCTACATCGACGGTGTGCTACAGAATATCACAATAAGGCATCATAGTTAACCTGTTTTTATAACGTGAAATGCACCCGGTTTTACCCGGCAGGATTAATTTACAACCTTTTTCAAACGATTGCAACATAGTTACTTAAAAAAGATGCAAAGGATAGGCAGGCTCCCCGACAGGGAACTATTTTAAGGAGGTTAATAAATCAACAGGAGCATGTTATGGTATAAGGCTTACTGGTTCGCGCGGGCTCAGGACAAGTAGGTTTGCAGCTCATTTACGTAGGTGGTAGGCTCAAATTCAATGATCTCGTACAATGCCAGCTGGTATTTATCAAAAGGATCTTCGGTAATAATCTGCTCTACTTCCTTACGGCTGGAGGCTTTGCACAGGATTAGCCCGCCGGACCGGGGTTTTCTGCGGCCAGACAGGATAAACTGCCCGCTTTGGTAGTACTTGTCCAGAAATGCTTTATGGGCTTCCAGGTAGTGCTCTATAGCCGTTAACGGCCTGATGTATTGCAATAAGATAAGGAACATGTTGGCGCTCTTCTAGTTTAATAGGAATAGTTAGCAATGATTAGTTAGTGAAAACCGTGCCATAAAGGTATAAAACAATTGCAGGATTTAGTTTATACAATGATGCAGAAGGGTTGATTTTTGTGTAATTTCACAGGTATTATTATTTTTTAAATCTTTGAACACTTCTTATGCACCCAACGCTAAGCAACTTGTACCGGGTTTTGTTAACCGCTGTTACTGCAGCAGTGTTATTAAGCGCCTGCTCCAAAATACCGGAAGAAAGCAAACATATTCCCAAGAATGCCGGGATTGTGATAGGCATTAACAGTAAACAGATTGTACAAAAACTGGTTACCAACGGAATTACGGTTGACAAGCTTTTTGATGCCCTGCACCAGGAGGACACTTCCAGCGAAGCGGCCAAGGCCGTGAGGAATGTGGAAAATTCCGGTGTAGACCTGAACAGCAATTTCTTTGCTTCCATGGTGTTTGGCAATGAAAACAATTCTTACCTGTCGGTTACCGGCAGCTTGAAAGACGCAGATAAGTTTGAGGCCTTCCTGAAAAAAGAAGTGCCCGGCTTTACCTCCAAAACCAAAGGCGATTTTACCTATGCCTGGCTGCCGGACGATCATTCGCTGGTTGGCTGGAACAAAAGCGTGGTAATATACCTGCGCCCCATGGACCTGGACAAAATAAAAAAGCATGGCATGCCCGGCATGCCTGGCGGAGATGCTGAACCGGACAGCTCTGATGAAGAGAACAGCGCCCCTGCCCAGGATACCGCCTCCGTTTTACCAACGGTGCTTACTACGCCCGATGATGCGGAAAGCACCTGGCTGCCGGTGCTGGATAACCTGTTTCACCTGAAAGATGCAGAAACCGCCGGCTCACTGGAACCGTTTAAAAACCTGCTGAAAGAAAACAGCGACATGAGCTTTTTCGTACACCCGGAGGTGATATACAACAACCAGGTAACCATGCTGCCCGCCAACTTTAAAAAGCTGCTGGAAGACTGTTATTATGCCGCCACCGTAAGCTTTGACGAAGGCAAGGTGGTAGCAAATGGCCGCTCCTACGTAGGTAAGGAAATGGCCGCCATTTACAAGAAATACGGCAACAACACGCTGGACCTGGAT